>NZ_NOZF01000028.1:0-6010 GCF_002258565.1 Rhodococcus sp. 05-2254-6 | reverse complement strand
CAGTGAGCCTTCGATCTGACTGAACGGGACGGTCGTTGGTACGGGCGGGGTTCGGCGGACTGCAAGGGCAACGTGATCATGCATCTGCTGGCGCTACGGGCGCTGGGGGAGTCGCTCGAGGTCGGCGTGCGGATCGTCTGCGAGGGTTCGGAGGAGATGGGCACCGGCGGGTTGGAAGCGCTCGTGGAGCAGCGCCCCGAACTGTTTTCGGCAGACATGGTGGTCATCGCCGATACCGGCAACGCAAAGGTGGGTTTGCCGACGGTCACCACCACGCTCCGCGGTATCGCCAACGTGGTGGTGCATGTGGAAACCCTTGCCGGAGAGGTGCACTCGGGCATGTACGGCGGGCCAGCACCCGATGCGCTCGCCGCACTGGTGCAGGTGCTCTCGACGTTGCGCAACGAGCACGGCGACACCGTGGTCGACGGACTCGACGGAACGCAGACCTGGGACGGGGTCGAGTACGACGCCGAGCAGTTCCGTGCCGATGCCGGCGTGCTCGATGGCGTCGGGCTGGCGGGTTCGGGTTCGGTGGCCGAGGCGGTGTGGGCGCGGCCTGCTCTGACGATCCTGGGGATCGACTGCCCACCGGTCGTGGGGTCGGCTGCGGCGATCTCGCCACGTGCGTCGGCACGGCTGAATTTGCGGGTGCCGCCGGGGATGGATCCGCAGCGGGCTCAGGATGCGTTGGTGGCTCATCTGGAGGCGCGTACGCCATGGAATGCGCGCGTCACCGTCGAGCGTGAGGCCATCGGGTCGCCGTTTCGGGCCAGGACCGATGGGCCGGGTTACGCGGCGTTGTCCGAGGCGTTGGAGGAGGCCTTCGGGCATCCGATGGGGACGGCCGGTCAGGGCGGGTCGATTCCGCTGTGCAACGCGTTGGCCCAGGTGCTGCCGGACGCCGAAATCGTGCTGATGGGCGTCGAGGAACCTCGGTGCCGGATCCACGCTCCCAACGAGAGCGTGGACCCGACGGAAATAGAGAAGATGGCCGTCGCCGAGGCGTTGTTCCTGCGGCGGCTCGCAGGGTCAGACAGCTAGATCGCGGCGGAGCTTGGCGACGTGGCCGGTGGCGCGGACGTTGTACTGCGCCACCTCGATCTTGCCTGCTTCGTCGACGAGGAACGTGGAGCGGATGACGCCCTCGTAGACCTTGCCGTAGTTCTTCTTCTCCCCGAATGCGCCCCACGCCTGCAGGGTCGTCTTCTCCTCGTCGGAGAGCAGCGGGAACGTCAGCTCTTCCTTGTCGCGGAACTTGGCGAGCTTGGCCGGCTTGTCGGGGGAGATGCCGATGACTTCGAGGCCTTCGCCGTTGAGCTCGGCGAGACTGTCGCGGAAGTCGCAGGCCTGCTTGGTGCAGCCCGGGGTGCTCGCGGCGGGGTAGAAGTACACGATCACCTTCTTGCCTGCGTAGTCGGCGAGGGAGACGTCGTTGCCGTCGGCATCGGGCAGGGTGAACGCCGGAGCGGTGTCGCCCGGCTCGAGCTTGCTGTATTCGGTCACCGCACGAGAGTATCGAAATATCGCCGTGCTCTAGGCTCGACTGCGACCGAGACTATTTGCAACAAGTTGGAGGACACGTGGCCAAGGACACCGACCGAATCGAGCGCGAGATCGAGGCCGCTCGCAATCAGCTCGCCAGCACCCTGGACGAGCTGAGCGTCCGTGCCAGCCCCAAGAACATCGTCGCCAACACCAAGCAGTCCGTGGTGGCCAAGCTCAACGAGCCGGCAGTGAAGTTCACCCTCCTCGGAGTGGGCGCAGTGGTGGCAGTTCTCGTGGTTCGCAGGATCTTCAACTGACACGACAGGCGCTCCGACCAGCCGATTTCACATCTGGCGGCATCTGCTGTTAATGTTTCTCCCGCACCGCAGAGAACACGCGGTGCGGATCGGCGCCATTAGCTCAGTTGGTTAGAGCAGCTGACTCTTAATCAGCGGGTCCGGGGTTCGAATCCCTGATGGCGCACAACGAATGCCCTTGCCAGTGAAAACGCTGGCAGGGGCATTTTTTGTGGTACATCATCGACCAAGACATGGGTGTCGCAAATCCGCGAATACAGAATGCGGACCCGCACTTCGGACCGCATACTGGCTCGCGACATGAGACTGCCTTTCGTCACCCTCGCCCTGTCCGTTCTTGTCGGGTGCCTCGCTCTCTCGGCCGCACCCGCCTCGGCGGCTCCCGGTGGTGCCGATTTCTACAGTGAGCCCGTCGTAGGCCTGGGGGCATACGCACCCGGGTCCATCCTGCGCCGAGAATCCGTGCCACAGCTCGACGTTCTGGGATCGCACACCGAGCGCATTCTGTACCGGTCGGCCGATCCTCGCGATCGTGCGGTGGCTGTGTCGGGGCTGCTGGTCACGCCGACGCGTGCGTGGTCCGGTCCCGGGCCCCGGCCCGTGATCGCTTATGCGCCAGGCAGTTACGGGGTTGCCGATCGTTGCTCGGGCTCCTCGGAGCTGGGACTGACAACCACGATGCCGGCACTGCTGCCACTACTGGCGCGGGGGTACCAGGTGGTCACGACGGACTATCAGGGGCTGGGAACCCCCGGCGAATACGAGTTTCTGGGTCGGGTCGCCAGTGCCCGCGCCGTGCTGGACTCGGCACGGGCTGCGGCAGGGGAGACCGACGCGCCTGTCGTGCTCTACGGATACTCGGCGGGCGGCGTCGCGTCGGCCGCTGCTGCAGAGCTCGCGTCCACCTACGCGCCCGACGTCTCTGTGGTCGGTGCATTCGTCGGTGCCGCACCGACCGATCCTGTGTTGCGCGTCGAGGGCCAGGACGGATCCGAGTCCGCCGCGACGATGCTGTACACGATCGGGGGCCTGATCGGCGCTCACCCCGACCGGGCCGAACAGATCCGGGCTCTGTTCAACGATCGCGGACGGGCAGCCCTCGATGCGGCGCAGGATTTCTGCACGGTCGACGCTCTCACCTACGGACCGTTGCGATCCGAGGATCTCACTGCTGACGGCTCTTCCCTGGGAACGCTCATGACCGGGCCCGTGCTGGGTCCGATGACGCAGGAGAACACCATCGGGTTCACCGCGCCCGTCGCACCCGTGATGATCGTGCACGGCGTTCACGACGCCTCCGTCGAGATCGAGCAGAGCCGAATCCTGGTGCAGCGTTGGCGCGCCGCAGGCGCCACCGACATCACCGTCCGGGAGTTCGACTTCGGAACCGGTTGGGTGCCCGCAGTCGACCACACGGCCGCGAACGTCGCTGCCTACCCCGAGCTGATCGGGTGGATGGATCGACTCGTCACACCGGCGTAGCTCGACGCTCTAGCCGTCGTACGTGATGTAGGTCACGTCAAACTGATGTGTGTTTGCTCCGTTCCGATTCGACTTATCGATCGTGCCGGGTCATTTCACCGGCTATTCGCAGGGTTCTACCGCTTCAGAGAAAGGGACCGAGAATGACCGTCATCGGAAACGGGGCCGCCGTATGAGTGGCCGCAGAAGTCTCTCCAGCCGACTCTTCGAGGGTCTGGGCCGCGTCACGTGGGGCTACGGCAAGCGGAAGCTCGACGAGCGTCGCGCACGCAAACGCGGACGCCGGTAAGCCGAACGCTGGGCGTCCGATTTCGGCACCCTCGATCGGTACGGTGCACGTATGTACGGATTCGAGGTGGGCGACGGAGTCACACCGCTGAGTGGGCCCATGGCAGGTATGTACGGAACCGTGGTCTGGTTCTACGAGGACAAGCAGCAGTTGCTCGTTCGTTTCGGCGCATCACAGCAGATGTACTACGCGGCGGACGAGCTGAAACGATGGGGCGAGTAGCTGCCAGCTCGACACCCATCGGAATAATTGAATCTTCACCGATGCTGTTGGAGTCGACCACCCCGAACCGAAAGGCCCCACCATGCATCTGGGCGTAGACAGTTTCGTCTCTTCCGTGACCGACCCGACCGACGGTCGGGTGATCGCTCCCGAGGAGCGAATGGGTCACCTGCTGGAAGAGATCGCCCTCGCAGATCAGGTCGGGCTCTACTCGTTCGGTATCGGCGAGCACCACCGCAGCGAGTACTACGACTCGGCTCCGTCGATCATTCTCGCCGCAGCAGCCGCGCGGACCGAGAACATCCGGCTCGGCAGCGCAGTCAAAGTGCTGAGCGCCGACGATCCGGTCCGGGTCTTCCAGGAGTTCGCCACCCTCGATCTGATCTCCAAGGGCCGGATCGATCTCGTCGTGGGACGCGGATCCTTCACCGAATCGTTCCCGCTGTTCGGCCTCGACCTGGCAGATTACGACTCGCTGTTCGCCGAGAAGCTCGACCTCTTGCTGCAGATCCGGGACAACGTCGAGGTGACCTGGTCCGGTCGGCACCGCCCGGCGCTGAACCGTCAGGGCATCTACCCACGTCCGCTGCAGGAACCGTTGCCGATCTGGGTCGGGGTCGGTGGGACGCCCGAGTCCTTCGCTCGCGCAGGGCTTCTGGGGCTCCCGCTGATGATCGCCATCATCGGCGGAGAACCACGACAATTCGCCCCGCTCGTCGACCTCTACCGTCGCGCCGGAGCGCAGGCGGGCCATCCGCCGGAGCAGCTGAAGGTGGGACTGCACGTGTTCGGCTTCGTTGCCGAGACCACGACGGCCGCAGCAGACACCATCTACCCCGGCTGGAACGAGATGTTCACCAAGATCTCTCGGGAGCGCGGATTCGCGCGGCCCAGTCGGCAGCAATTCGACGCCACCGCCGGACCAAACGGTGCGTTCTTCATGGGAGATCCGAAGACGGTGGCCGACAAGATTCAGCGAGTGAGCGAACAACTGGGCGGAGTGGATCGACTGTCGTTGCAGATGACCAATCCGCGGCTGGCACACAGCGACCTGCTGCGCGGCATCGAGCTACTCGGCACCGAAGTGGCGCCCCTGGTTGCCGGGGCCTAGCGGCCTCGACCCGAAATACCCGGCACACCGGTGGCCAAATGCCCTAGTGGCGCGTCGCCAGGGCAGCGATCGTGGGAGACGACGTAGAAACCGTCTTCGGCCAACGGAGGAACGATGGACCACACGATCGCAGCAACAACATTCGACGGACCGCTCGCGGTCGTTGTCGACGGCTCGCCCACGGACAAGGGGGTGGCCGAATGGGCGGCGCATTTCGCTCGGGCGGCATCGACATCGGTGCACCTCGTCCACGGTGCACCGAAGGACGAGTGGAGTGCGGCCGTCGCCGCCGAGCTGAACACCACCGACTTCCCGACTCGGCTGCGGCAGGAGGGTGAAGGCGTACTCGCCCGCGCCGTCGACGTAGTGCACGGAGTCGATCCCCAGGTGACGGTGAAATCGGAGGTGTCCGAGCTGTCGGCTGCACGTATGGCGAAGGCACTCTCCGCGGACGCGGCGATGCTCGTCGTGGGCGCGTGCGAGTCGGGGCCGTTGCGCGACATCGTCTTCGGGTACTCGACGACGGCAATCGTCAACGCCGCGACCTGTCCGGTGCTGGTATGGCACGAGCGTCGCGACGACTCCGGGGCCGAACCGGCCCCTGTCGCGGTGGGGGTCGATGGATCCGAGCCGTCGAAGCGCGCACTGTCGGCAGCGTTCGAGATGGCGAGCATCCTGGGTGCGGAGCTGCTCGCCGTCCACGTGGGCGCGGTGCACGAAACCGATCAACTCGACTACGGTCCCTCGGTCGACTGGCAGCACCTTCGTGAGGCAGAACGAAAGTGGTTGCAGGCCAACGTCGACACCTACCGGGACAAGTATCCGACGGTGCCGGTTCGGGCCGTGTCCGTCGGTGCCTCGGCGGCACACGAACTTCGGTCGATCTCCGCTACGTCCCAGGTGTTGGTAGTGGGAAGCCGCGGCCGAAATCGTTTCACCGCAGCGATATTGGGATCAGTGAGCCAGAACTTGGTGCATCACTCCGAATGCCCGGTTCTGGTGGTGCACTGACAACGCCGCCTAGTTCGAGACCCATTCCATTTCGTCGACGCCTGCGACAGGCGTCAGTAGGGAACGGACCTCACCGGCGTACATGGTGCG
>NZ_NOZF01000011.1:0-6353 GCF_002258565.1 Rhodococcus sp. 05-2254-6 | reverse complement strand
GATGTCCATCGCGGGGTACGCGACGTCGACCAGGCCTGCGGTTCCGGAGATGCCGCCTCCGCCGAGCGACGGCTGCACGGCGAACACCCAGGTGAGCAGTCCGAACGCGACCATGATGATGGCGCTGTTTGCCACGTGGCCGCGTTCGCTGGGTCGCCACTTGTGGCGAGCGAGAAGGAACAGGCCGAAACCGTAGACCGGATAGCCGACGAGGTAGATCGCGTCCGCCGGCGACGGGTAGGGGACACTGCCCTGGGTGATGTGGATCCACTCGTAGACGATGTCGCCGATCACCCACAGGGCGGTGCCCATGGCGATGGCCAGCCAGGCCGAACGGTTGCGGGGCCGGTGCATCCTGGTGCCGACGACGGTGGCGGCAACGGCGGAGGCTCCGACGAGTACGAAGACCGACTGACCCCAGACGGTGGTCGGGACGACGAAGTAAGCGGCGCAGCCGAGTGCGCCGAGCGCTGCGTACCACCGCCACCAGGCCGTCACGATTTTCTCCAGCCGTTCACGCCGATCCGACGGCTTCAACAATGTCACACGGACGTGATGTAGGTCACCTGCGCTGCGCGTCCAGTGACAGAAGTATGCCTCAGCGCTACGCTCGGTAAGCTGTACGAAACTGTTTCGATTCGATAAGGGGGCACGGATGAGCGTCGACGCCCCACGTCGGTCGAGGGTGAGTGTGGAGCGCGAGGGCGAATTTCTCGACGCCGCACTACTGTGCCTCGGCGAGGTCGGTTACGACTCACTGTCGATGGACCTGGTTGCCGAGCGAGCGCAGTGCAGCAAGGCCACCCTCTACCGGAGATGGTCGAGCAAGGCCGAGATGGTGGTCGCGGCCATCGAATCGGTCGGCCCGCCCCCGTTCGTCGGCATCGATACGGGAGACCTTCGCGGAGATCTGCTCGAGTTGATGAATCGGGTGTCCGAGGGGGCAGAGCACGATCAACGTTTCGCCGCGGCGATCCACCACGCGGTGATGGTCGACGAACAGTTGGCGGCAGCGGTGCGGAGAACGTTCCTCGAACCCGAGGCCAGATTCCTCGAGTCGGTCGTCGTGCGCGCGGTGCAGCGGGGGGAATTGTCGAGCAGGCCGAGATCGGCAGACTTTCTGCAATACATGGTGTTCAGCGCAATCATGACTGGCCCATTGACCGACGCCAAGCCTTTGGATTCGGAATACCGAACGCGAATAATCGACGAAGTAATTCTGCCGTCACTTCGCTCGACGACCGATTGACAACGTTTGTACGGAATGCGCACGTAATCGATTGACCCGCAACATAATTGAAAAATTCGACCGACCGACGTCCGAGTGGGACGCCGGGTCGTGTGCGTTCGAAATTCGATCGCTGCCAGCGAATGAACGGCTGAATTGGCAGGAAACTGCCAGCTTCTGAGGTGGAATTTCCGTCGCAGCTGTCTCTAGGGTTAACGGCATCCGAACAAACGGTAAACAGCATCGGTTGCGGATGTCGGCGCGCGGGTCACGTGCTCCCGGTGACCGGTGCGGAATTCGACTCGACTCGATCGGAATGCAATGAATTTCAACATTCAAGACCTGAGCGGAACGTTCTCGACGTTCGACATCGTGGTGTCCCTGACACTGTCGTTCGTCCTGTCGGCGATCATCGGCTGGGTCTACCGACTCACCCACAAGAACGTGTCGTACAGCCAGTCCTACGTACAGACCCTCGTCACGGTAGGCATGGTCATCAGCTTGATCATGCTGGTCGTCGGATCGAACGTGGCACGTGCTTTCGCGCTCGTCGGCGCGCTGTCCGTCGTCCGATTCCGCAACGCCATCAAGGAAACTCGCGACGTCGGGTTCATCTTCCTCGTGATGGCGATCGGCATGGCCACGGGGACTCGCTTCTACGTACTGGCGATTGCGGCCACGTTTGCGATCTGCCTGGTGATGGTGGTGATGAGCAAGTTCAACTGGTTCAAACTCGATGTCCAGCGCCAGGTCGTCAAGGTGCAAGTGCCGCCCGACGCCGACTACACCGATCTCGTCGAAGACGTACTGATCAAGTACTGCAAGGAGTTCGAGCTGGTCAGTACCGAATCGGTGCGATCGGGTGCATTGACCGAGCTCTATTACACGGCCCAACTCAGATCCGGCAAGAAACCCGGCGAGTTGATCGCTGCTCTCAGTGAGGTCAACACAGGGCAACGGGTCTCGGTACTCACCGGATACGACCAGACGGACATCTGATCGTGACCGACCCGAACACGAACTTTCCCTCGGCCCCGACAACCCTGCGAAGGAGGCTCGTCCACCGAGTACCGCGGACGGTGCGGCAGCACTGGAAAATTGCTGCCACCCTGCTGGTGTTCGTCGTGGTGATGGCGACCGTGTTCGGGTCGACCCGGATCCGCCCGTACATCACCGGTGATGCAACCGTGATCGCCTCCGAGATCACCGAGAACGTCCAGGGCACGGTCGATCTGTTCGATCCCACTGTGTCGCACTCCATTTCGATCGACGTGGACGTCGGCGACTACCAGACACTGAAGGACTCCTTCCAGAACGAAGGGGTCAAGGAGTCGGTACCCGCAGACATCACCATCGACGGAACCCTGATCGCCGACGTCGGTATCAGGTTGAAGGGCAATTCCACGCTGGCCACTCTCAGCAGCGACGACGGCTCGATGCCCGGGCGCGGCGGAGGTACTGCCGGGACATCCGGTCGACCAGCACCTGCAGACGGTGCAGCCATGCCCGAGGGTGCAGCCATGCCGGAAGGTGGGGCCATGCCGGAAGGTGGGGCCATGCCGGAAGGTGGGGCCATGCCGGAAGGTGGGGCCATGCCGGAAGGTGGGGCCATGCCCGGCGGTGCTGGGATGAATATGTTCGGGGAGCCGCTCAGTTTCGATGCGCCCGAGGATCTTCCGTTTCTGATCGACTTCGCGGAGTATTCCGAGGGGCGGGCCTATCAGGGTCACACCACGCTGTCGCTTCGGCCGTACACGCCCGCGTTGAACGAGTCGGTGTCTCTTGCGATCACCGAGGCCTCGGGTCAGGCGACCCAGGACTTCACCTACACCACGTATTCGGTGAACGACTCGGCCGAGACGACGCGGCTGGTCGTCGTCGCTCCCGACGACGACTACGCCAACTCCCTGGAGGACGGCGACGGGGTGCTGTACAAGGTCGGTGCCGAAGCCAGTTTCACGTACGAGGGAGACGATCAGACGACGTACGCCGAGCAGTACACCCAGATCAACGCTCTTGGCACCGCGGACCTGCAACCGATCATCACGCTGTTGAAGTGGCTCGACGGTGCCGATCAGGCCGAGTTCGATGCGCATTTGGCCGACTATGTCGATGTCGACTCACTGGCGAATTACCTTGCCCTGCAGAACTTGCTGGGCAACGGCGACGACATGGGCGGCCCGGGAAAGAACTTCTACCTGTACTACGACCTGGACTCGAAGACGTTCTCGGTGGTGTCGTGGGATCTGAATCTGGCTCTGAACTCAGATTCCACCGCCGGTGCGAACGACGCGGTGTCGATGATGCCCGGTGGCGGCGGGGCAGGTGGCGGCGGGATGCCGCAGATGCCCGAGGGGTTCACACCGCCGGAGGGAATGGAGATTCCGGAAGGCGGGGGGATGCCCGAGGGCGGCCCGATGTTGGGTAATTCGCTCAAGGACATGTTCCTGGACTCGACCGAATTCACCGACGAGTACGACGCTGCCTTCCGCACCATCTACGACGAGCTGTGGGCGAGCGGCCGAGTGCTCGACATCGTCGACGAGGTCACCGCATCCATTCCGACGTCGGCGGCGCTCACTCAGGAGGAGATCGACGCCGAGGCTGCGGAATTGAAGTCACGGCTGCAGATTCGCACCGATGCACTCGCCGACGATCCTGTCGTGACGGGATCGTCGTGATGTCTCGGCGGTCAGCGCAGGGTCAGGGTGTCTGCCGGGGAAACTTCGCGGCGAGGATCGCGCAGCGGCAAGCCGTTGATCAGGACCATTCCCTCCATCACGAAGGAGGCGGCCTGCGACAGCGTGCGCGCAGTGCCGGTGGCGACCAGCAACTCGGGAACAGAAGTTCGACCGTTCATGAGCTGATGCTGCTCCCGCGCAGTGACCGCCGACGCTCGATCTCGTGGCGGGTAGGCGACGGTCGGATGAACACTCGGAGACGGAGGTTTGGCGTGATCGTCGCTGCGTGCGGAGCCGGTGCCTCGGTACTCGCGTCGTGCGCGTCGGCCGAACCCCCAGCAGCTGCGAGATTCGAAACCTGGTGCACCCCCACCGACTCGGGCCTGTCCGAGTTGTCGGGCCTGGCGTGGAGGGGCGACACCGGCTACGCCATCGGAGACCGCGGCAGCGACGATCGGCTGGCGGTGCTCGACCGTGCCTGCGAGGTGACCGGGTGGGTCGACGTCGGAGTCGAGACGGTCGACGTCGAGGACATGGCCGTCGACAGCGCGGGGATCGTGTGGCTCGCCGACACCGGTGACAACGACAGCGACCGGGAGAGCGTCACGTTGATCGGCGTCGACGTGGCCACCGACCGGCGCACCTCGATCACGATGCGCTACCTCGACGGCGCACACGACGTCGAGGCGTTCGCTCTGACGCCCACCGGGCAACCGGTGCTGATCACCAAGGTCTCGGGCGGTGCGGCCGCGTCGATCTACAGCAGTGACGAAACCATCGACACCACAACGACATCCATCGATCTGGTCCGTTCCGGAACGGTGTCTGCGACTGCGCCGGACGGGTCGAGCAGACCGATCACCGGTGCAGCCGTCGATGCCGACGCCACAGTGGGGGCACTGCGAACCAAGAAGGATCTGTTCGTCTTCGAAATCGCCGACGGTGATGTGCCCGCGGCATTCTCGGGCGCTCCCGCCCGTGTTGTCGAGGGACCCGATCAACCACAGGGGGAGGCCGTCGCCTACACCGACGCGGGTGAACTGCTGCTCGCGTCCGAGGCCGACGGAGCCACCGAACTACCCCCGATCGTGTTCGCGGAGCCGAACTGAACGCGGCGTCGCCCGACCATGCACACCCACCGAAGGAAGGTTCGATCCATGAATCTGTTCGACAAATTTCGACCCAAGGCCGCTTTGGAGAAGCAGGGTGCGTCGCCGGAGGACCTGAACACCGAGCCCACCGGTTACCAGCAGACCGCCAGCAAGCTGCACTCGTTCAATCGGTACGAGATCAAGTACTTCGTTGCCGAGGCCGACGTCGCTCAGGTCCGTGAAGAACTGACGGCACGGATGGACACCGACCCGTTCTCGCCCAAGGGTGGCTACCCGGTCACCTCGCTGTACTACGACACCACCGATCTGCGGTTCTACTGGGAGAAGATCGAGGGCCTGAAGTTCAGGCGCAAGGTGCGGGTACGGCTGTACGGGGCGCCGTCCGAGTGCACCGACGACACGCCGGTGCAGATCGAGATCAAGCAGCGCGTCAACAGGGTCACCCAGAAGCGCCGAATCTCGTTGCCCTACGACGTTTCTCAGCGGTGGCTCAACGGCCGCGAGGAGATAGAATGCGATCCCAGTCAACGCCCGTTCGTCAACGAGGTCAGCACGTTGATCGCCAATCTGGATCTGCGTCCGATGGTCACCACCGGTTATCTGCGCGAGGCGTACATCGGTCGTGAGGCCGACCTCGGTCTACGGGTGACGATCGATCACAAGGTGCACGGTCGGGATCGCGACTTCCGATTCGATTCCGGTGCCCAGAACCGCTTCATCATCCCGCCCAAGCTCGCGATCCTGGAGATCAAGGCCAACGAACGAGTGCCGTACTGGGTGACCGACATGACGGCACGGATGAACATGTCCGTCATCCGAGTCTCGAAGTACTGCCAGTCGATCGAGGCGTTCGAGATGGCACCTCGATCACGCGCCGGTGCGCCCGAACTGGTGCTGCCCGCCGATGCCGACCACCGCGTGCCGTCGGATCTGCTCGAGCCCTACGCCGACGCTCGCCGGTAGCCGCACCCTTCAGGAGACGAAAGATGTTCGCACGCTTCAAACCCAAGTCCGTTCTGTTCTACGACCTGTTCAACTCCTCGGCTCAGCTGTTGGCCACCGGAGCGAAGACGTTGACCGAACTGCTCGAATCCGCACCGGAAATCGATGCGGTGGCGCGGCGCATGGTCGATCTCGAGCACGAAGCCGACAGCGTCACCCACGATCTGTTCCGCACCTTGAACTCGAGCTTCATCACCCCGTTCGATCGCACCGACATCTACGTCCTCGGCTCGAGCCTCGACGACGTGATGGACCACATGGAAGCGGCGACACATCTGCTCTCGCTGTACCGAATCGACGAACTGACCCCGCACATGCACGACATGATCG
>NZ_NOZF01000172.1:0-6363 GCF_002258565.1 Rhodococcus sp. 05-2254-6 | reverse complement strand
GCCCGGGACGTAGTCGTGAGGGTGCCACTCCCGCGCCATCGAGATGTGACGGTTCACATTGTCCTCGGCAGTGGGCACCAGCTCTTGCAGAAGCTCGAGTTGTGTCAGATCCCTGGCCATCGAGATGCCTCCTCGCGTTGACGTCAGCTCGCAAGCCTAGGGCGATCGATGCGCGACACGCGGAGGCTTGCCCGGATTCTGTTAGAGGTAGCAATCGATGTCTGCACGCAATGGTGCAACGTCACAGCTCAGCGAGCAGCGAGACCGGATCCCGAGGACGCGAGCGTCGCCGGACGGAACACCCAGCCACGGAGAGCGAGGAACCGGGCGGCTCCGAAGATGCCACCCACAGCGATGACGACCAGAACTTGGACGTACGTCGGCGGTGCCGGGAACAGGATGTGCACTGCGGCCAGTGAGGCGGTACTCAGGCCGAGCCCGATCAGGGCCAGTCCCCCGGCTTCCCACTGCGTCTGGAACCAGCCGACACGACCGGCCGCATGAAAGGTGTGACGGCGGTGCAGCTCGTTGGCGAGCACGGTACTCGCGGCCACACCTGCGAGGTTGGCAGTGAACGATCCGAGAGAAGCGAGGGCGACGAACAACAGGGCGTACACACCGTTGCTCGATACCCCGACGATCACGAAGCGCGTGAACTGAGCGAGCACCGACTCGCCGAGCATCCGCGACCTGATGCGGGGCGCACACCCCGACGACCCGGACGCGGCCGGAGCTTTCAGGGAAGTGCTCACGAGGACTCCAGTTGTAGAACCGGAAGCGTCGGTCGGCGCTTCGACTCGATACAACTCCGCCCGAGAACGAATCGGTCTCGGGCGTGACGGAAGTCTCAGGCCTTCGTGGAACTTTCTTCCCGGGCGCGCTTCTTGCGGTCCAGGTCGATGTTGAGACTGTTGGGCTTGATCGATGCGACGAACAACACCGCAACGAGCACGACCACCACGACGATGGTGATGACGACCACCGCGATGCCGAAAATTGCCAAGATACCGTTCATGTCCTGCCTCCCGTGTCAGGCAATACGGTACTTGTCGTAGACAGGCCGGTCGACCACGACCCCTGGGTCGTTGCTGCAGGCTCCACTCCCGCCCCCTGAGGTCGTTACTGCAGGCTCCACTCCCGCCCCCCAGCTCAGCATCAGCTCACCGATCAGCTCACCAGGCGCGCCACGGCGCGCAGCGGCAACGACAGCCAGGTGGGCCGGTTGCGTGCCTCGTACAGAACTTCGTACACGGCCTTGTCCAGCTCGTATGCGCGCAACAGGTCGGCCTCCTCGCGGGGATCGTGCCCGGCCACCGAGGCGTAGCCGTCGAAGAATGCAGCGATGCTGCGGGCCGCCCACTTCTCGGCGCGCTCTCGCGCCGACTGGTCCTCGGGCAGATCGACCAGCAGGTGGTTGGCGGCGTAGTCGAACGAGCGCAACATTCCCGCCACGTCACGCAGAGCGCTGTCCATCTGCCGACGCTCGGCCAAGGTCTTCGCCGGCTCACCCTCGAAATCGATGAGCAGCCACCGTTCGGGGGTGCCCAACACCTGACCCAGATGCAGGTCACCGTGGATCCGCTGCACCGTGGTGCTGTTCGACGCCTCCGCCCGAGAGATCAGCGCGGTCGCCGCCGGGATGTACTGCGTGATCTCCGGCACCACCCTGGCGACTCCCGAGATGCGGGCGAGGATCTCCTCGACGGCGGTCGACTCGACCGACCGTTCGGCGGTGCCCAGCACCGATGCGAGGTCGTGGTGCACCTGCGCCACGGCTGCTCCGATTCGGTGGGCGTCCGGGGCGAAATCTGCGGGCAGGTCTTCGATCGGCGTCTCCGGTGAGTCGAACACCTCCTGCACGCTGGCCAGCGCCGCAGTCCACCCCTCGGCGGAGTTCGCGGCGAAATCCTGAGCCATGCCGAGCGTCGTGGGTTCACCACCGACTTCGGTTTCCAGCCAGCCCCGAAGCGGCGCCACGTTGACGCTCCCCGCCTGTGCCAGCGCGCGATGCAGTTCCACATCCGGACTGATTCCCGGCGGCACCTGACGAAACAGCTTGAGCAACAGCAGATCACCGAGAATCACCGAGGTGTTGGACTGCTCGGCCCCGAGAACCCGACCGCGCAGACCGCTCGGCACACTCGAACCGTCGACGACCTTGAATTCGATGCTGCCAGTGGCTTTTCCGGCAGCAAGCGCATCTCCGTACAGGCCGATGACCTCGGGGTCGCGCAGACCGTCGTAGACGGCCACGTCGCCCACCACGGGCAGCAACCACGGCCGGAGATCGTCGGTCGGTTCGGTCCGAAAGCCCAGGGGCACCTGGTAGGTCTGCACCACGGCCGCGCCGTCCTGTGTCAACTGCACCTCCACCAGCAGATGCTCGGCCGCGAAGTGCGGTTCGTCTCGGAGCACGTCGCGCGCGACGATCCGCACCGAACTCACCGTCGAACCCTTTGCGCCGAACCACCGTTGACCTGGCAACCACGCCGCCAAGGCGTCCTCGAGCTGGGGTTCGACCGTGCGTGCCACACTCGAGCTGGAACCGACCATGAGAATTTCTCGCCGCCTTCTTCGGAGTTTGCGAAGCATGTGAGCGTACGTAGCGAAACCTACCCACTCCCGGTGCCGCCCACACACCGACGGCAAAGACACCCGAACGTTATGCAGGTCGTACGCCCGTGCACAGACATGCTCGTAGAGTGGTCTCATGTCCGCTCCACTGACCGCCCACATCGACGTACATCGTGCCGGTGATCGATCGAAAACCCGTGTGTCCTGGCTGGACTCGAAACATTCGTTCTCCTTCGGCCAGCACTACGACCCCGACAACACCCATCACGGACTGTTGCTGGTCAACAACGACGACATCGTCACTGCCGGTCAGGGATTCGAGACGCATCCGCATCGCGACATGGAGATCGTCACGTGGGTGATGCAGGGTTCACTGGTGCATCAGGACTCCATCGGTCATTCCGGAATCATCTATCCCGGCCTCGCGCAACGGATGACCGCGGGCAAGGGCATCATGCACTCCGAGAAGAACGACTCCTGGAGCATCGACGGCAACAAGCACACCGAACCCGTTCGCTTCGTGCAGATGTGGGTACTTCCGGACAGCCCCGGTGTCACTCCCGGGTACGAACAGCTCGAAATCGGCGACGAATTACTGCGAGGCGGCTTGGTCACCGTCGCGTCGGGGATGGACAAGCACCGCGGGCAGGCGGCGATCGGCATCTCACAGAAGTCGGCTGCGCTGCACGCCGCCAGGCTGTTGCCCGGAAATTCGGCGACGGTGCCCGACGCCCCGTTCGTGCACCTGTTCGTCGCGCGCGGCACCGTCACGCTCGAGGGGGTGGGCGAGCTCTGGGAGGGCGACGCCGTCCGCATGAGTTCGACTGGTGGACAAACCATCACCGCTACCGAGCCGGCCGAGGTGCTGATCTGGGAGATGCATTCGCGACTCGGCGGTTGACAACCACGTTCGATGACAAGTTGATCACGGGAGCGCGTGGGGGCCTGTGCGCACAACAGACACCTGCATACACTCCGAGCGTTCACGATCGCCGATCTCGGAGGTACTCGACGTGTCGAATCAGAATCCGCCGCCTGGAAACTATCCCCCGCCCGGAAACTACCCTTCACCTGGTGAGTACCCCCAGCAGGGCGGGTACCCACAACAGCCGGTAGCCCCGAAGAACACGGTCGGCACCGTGGCTCTGGTCCTGGCGATTCTGGGTTTGTTGTTCTCCTGGACCATCGTCGGCGGAATTCTTCTCGGCCTGATCGCCATCGTTCTCGGTTTCATCGGACGGTCCAGGTACAAGAAGCGCACCGCCACCAACGGCACCGTGTCACTCGTCGCGATCATTCTCGGCTTCGTGGCCGCAGCTCTGTCGATCGTTCTCGTCGTCGTCGGCGTCGGCCTGTTCAACGCAGTGGGTGGCCAGGACTTCACCGACTGCCTGAGCAACGCAGGCAGCGATACTGCGGCGCAACAGCAGTGTGCCGACGAATTCCAACAGAACGTCGAGAACCAGTACGACGACTCGACTCCGAACTGAGTCGTAGCGTCGCTGCACTCACGTCTCGGTGCCTGACGGAGTCCGATCGTTTCGGGGCGTCGAGCCCGCTACGACCACCTGATTGCCGCCCTGCTGTTTGGCCTCGTACATCGCCGCATCGGCACGTCGCAGCAACAGTGTGGTGAGTTCGACGACGTCGAAACCGATGCCTTCGGCAACGGGATATGTGCAGTGCGCGACGCCGATGCTCACTGTCAGTGGTGCGGGGTCCTCCGCGAAATACGCGGCACCCCGATACTTCTCGGCCAGTGCGAGGGCCTCGTTCTCGGCCGATTTGGTCACCACCGCGAATTCTTCACCGCCCACCCGCGCGACCAGCACACCGTCCGTGGTCAACCGGCGTGCGACTAGCTGCAGGGCGGCGTCCCCCTGGTGGTGACCGAATCTGTCGTTGATCGACTTGAATCGGTCCACGTCGACGACCATCACCGAGACATCGGTCGCACCGAGGAAATACACCGGGAGCGCCTCGTCGAGCCCTCGCCGACTGCGCACCTGAGTGAGCGGGTCGAAGTTGGCCGCCTGCGCTTGGACCTGCAGTTTGAGGAGCAGGTACTGGAAGAAGGTGGGGCCCATGAACGTGATGGGCACGAGCACCACGAGTTGCGCGATGGCCAGACCGTGATCGGCCTCGGGCGAGAGCAGGATCAGCACGAAGAACAGCGTCATGGCCGCTCCGGCCCACAGCAGATGCAGCGCCATGACCCTCGGACTGTGGAAGAGCTGGACGTACACGCTGTTGGCTGCGAGCATCGCCAGAGCCAAGAAGGCGGTCTGCGGCGATCCGTAGGACAACAGAACCAGCGTTACTCCGATGTCCGAGTACGCGGCGAACATCACCGATACCCGCTTCGACGGCCACGGAGCCTTCAGCCAGGCGATACCGACCAACAGCGTCGACACGATCGCAACGACGAAGACCGACCTGGCGATCGCCGAGGTCGGCGGGGCGTCGGTGAGCCAGAGCAGCGCAGCAGCACCGAGTCCGTACGTGAACGTGCTCAGAGATGCAGCGAGGCGATACGGTGCGAGCGCACCGTGCAGGTCGAGGTAGCTGACCACCGACTCGTAGCTGTGTGGCTGGTTCCACCAGGTGCGCAGGAATGTCGATTGCACGTAGCCTCCATGCGCGTTCGGCTCAGAGATCACGGAACCGACAGGACGCCACCATGTCGGGCCGGGCCGGGCAAATCGGCCACGTCGATGCTATCGGACCCCCGTCAGCCTCGGATGTCTCTTCGTCGGAATGCTGTGAAACCTCCTATACCGACGACGATGGCCACCGCGACGAGCCAGCCGATCGGCACCGGGGTGAGCGTTGCTCCCGGCAGTCTCGGAACATGGGTGAAGGGCGACAGATCGAGCCACGGCTGCGGCAGGCCCACCACGGACCCGACCTGGCCGAGGGCGACGAAACCGGCCAGCACGGCCCACAGGACGGTCGCGAATCGAGGAAGAGCTCCGAACAGTGCCACGCCGATGGCCGTCACCACCCATACGGCCGGCAGCTGAACGAGTGCACCGACCAGAACGGACGGCAGTTCGCCTGTGACGTCGCCGGTGGCCGACCCGTACGTCAGCCCGATGGCGAGGCCGACGACCAGCAGCAGCCACGCTGCGCCGAGGACCGCGCACAGCAGGTGACCTGCCAACCACCGCGCTCGCGAAACCCCGGTGGCCAGCACGATCTCGGCCAGGCCCGCCTCTTCCTCGCTGTGCAACCGCAGCAGAGCCGAGACAGCGAACGCGGCGACTACCACGCCCACGATGCTCAGCACAGCGGCGATGAACGACTGCTCGACGGTGCTGCCACCGAACTTCTCCAGTGCCTCGCCGATGGCAGCGCTGCTGCCGAGTTGGTCACCGATCCCGCCGGTGGACGATCCGATGGCGATGCCGAACAGAGCAAGCCCGACGGTCCAGACGGCTACGGTCCCGCGCGAGAGACGCCACGCGAGAGCGATCGGCCCGGACAGCGAGGGTGCGGCCGCTGCACGGCCGCGGTGTTCGGCCCGCAAGCCGGCACCGAGATCGCGTCGATTCGCAGCGGCGAACGCGCCGACGCAGAATGCTGTGGCGGTCGTCAGTGACAGCATCATCGGCCACCACCGCTCGTCGGCGAACGGCCGTACCTGCGCCGACCAGCCGATCGGCGAGAACCACGAGAGGGTGCCCGAGCCTGCGTCGCCGATCGCACGCGCTGCGAACACCACGGCCAGCACGCCGAGGGCGTAACCGCGAGCCGCTCGCGCCCCCGACGCCACCTGTGCCGCCACGG
>NZ_NOZF01000075.1:0-6953 GCF_002258565.1 Rhodococcus sp. 05-2254-6 | reverse complement strand
CGAGGATGCTGGCGAAGAATGCCGACTGCAGCGCGTCGTCGTCGGCGATCCGGCCGAGGATGGTGGCGAGCACCGGATCCTTGCCGAGGGCGATGGTGTTGCGGTTACGCAGCGAGGCTGCGGCTTCCTCGATGGCGAAATGCGCGAGGATGTCGAGCAGATGCTGGCTGGGGGCGTCGTATCCGAGCGTCATGTGCTCCATCCGAACGCGCTCGAGGGCGACCGGATCGACAGCGCGGGTCAGCACCAGGAAGTTGCGCAACACGATCGACTGTCGGTTCTCCTCCGACGTCCATCGGCCGGTCCACTTCCACCAGGCTCCGAGACCGGTGAGGGCGTGAGCCAATTCACGGTGGTACGCGGGCAGGTTGTCGGCCACCAACACGCCGACCGTTGCGGACAGGATTTCGACATCACTGAGGTGCGACTGCTCCGGCGTCCAGTCCTCGCCGCCGAGGAACGCGAAGTTCTTGCCCTCGTCGAACGGCGCGAGATCGTGGGGATGCCAGTCGCTGGCTGCCTCGATGTGGCGTCGTAAATTCTCTTCGACCGCGGGCTCCAAACGGACCAGCAGATCACCGTCGGACAGGTTCGTAGACATGCGGTAACCGTAGCGCCTACGCCCGAGCGCCCGACGCCGTGCCCCTGACCATTGTGAATTCTCCTAACGCCAGGTCGTTGCGGGTCTATTCTCAGGTGCATCCAGTCATCGAAGTGAGGACTCCTCATGATGCGGTCGGGGCGAAATTTTCTGTGTCTTGCTGTCGTGTGCTCGATGGTCGTGCTGGTCGGGTGCTCGAACGACACACCCGCCGCCGAGAGTCCGCCGACATCGGAGCCCGCGCCGCCCAGCGACCTCTCCCCCGGTCAGGTCGCAGGCGTCGATGTTCCGACCGGCCGCGTCGACGAGGCGGTCGGCAAGCTCGACGGCATCGCCGAGGAGTTGATGGCGTCGTCGAACATTCCCGGTATGGCCATTGCCGTCGTGCACGGCTCGGACGTCGTCTACTCGAAGGGCTTCGGCGTTCGCGAGGTGGGTGAGAACGACCCCGTCGACGGCGACTCGGTGTTCCAGTTGGCCTCGCTGTCGAAATCGGTCGGTGCGACGGTCATCGCGTCCCAGGTGGGAGCGGGCGTGGTCGACTGGTCTACGCCGGTGGTCTCGCAGCTGCCGTGGTTCGCGCTCGACGATCCCTGGGTGACGGAGAACATCACGGTCGGAGACTTCTACGCCCACCGAAGCGGGCTTCCCGAGCATGCCGGTGATCTGCTCGAGGACCTCGGCTACGACCGGCGCCAGGTTCTCGAACGCCTCAGGGAGGTGCCCCTCGACCCGTTCCGGTCGACGTACCACTACACCAACTTCGGAATCACGGCCGCGGCCGAGGCCGTCGCTGCGGCGTCGGGCAAGGACTGGGACACCCTCAGCCAGGACACGATCTACGGCCCGCTCGGCATGACCTCGACCAGCTCGTCGTTCGCGGACTACATCGCGCGGGCCGACCGGGCCGTACCTCACGTTCTCGTCGACGGCGAGTATCAGGCGAAGTATCAGCGGGAACCCGATGCACAGACCCCGGCCGGTGGCGTCAGCTCCTCGGTGAACGATCTCGCGAAGTGGCTGACGATGCTCGTGGCCGACGGTACTCACGACGGACGAGAGATCGTAGATCCCGACGCCCTCCTGCCCGCCGTCAGTGCGCAGATCGTGTCGAGCCCGTCGGCGACGCCGGACTCACGCTCCGGCTACTACGGGTACGGATTCAACGTCTCCACCAGTGCGGCCGGCCGCACGACGGTGAGCCACTCGGGAGCGTTCGCGCTCGGGGCAGGCACCAACTTCCTGTGGATTCCGTCGCTCGACGTCGCCATCGTCGTACTGACCAACGCCGCGCCCCTCGGTATCGCCGAAACGGTGACCGCCGAGTTCGCAGACCTCGTTCAGTTCGGTGAGGTGCGGGAGGACTGGCGAACGCTGTACAAGAATGCGTTCGCCGGCATGAGCGAACCGGAAGGCGAGCTCGCGGGCAAGACCGCTCCCGCGAATCCCACAGCGCCACAACCTCTCGCGTCGTACACCGGGGTGTACCAGAACAGTTACTGGGGGCCGGCGACGGTGGCGGAGGTCAACGGTGAGCTGCTGTTGTCCCTCGGACCGAACTCGACGTCGTACGAGTTGTCGCCCTGGGACGGTGACACGTTCACGTTCGAGCCGACCGGCGAGAACGCGCCCGACGGAACCATTTCCCAAGCGACGTTCGACGCGAATACGCTGACGCTCGAGTTCTTCGACGGCGATGGATTGGGGCGGTTCACGAAATGACCGAGACACAGCAGGCAACCGAGACCGTGCTGGATCTGTTCGACGCGTTGCGAAGTCGAGACACCGATCGCGCGATGTCTCTGCTCGACAACCGCATCGTCTGGCACAACGTCGGGTTGCCCAAGGTGCGCGGCCGCGCGAACGTGGGCAAGTTCATGGCGATGCTGGCCAGACCTGCGTTCGGCTTCGACGTGATCGTGCACAACATCGCGGCCGACGGGAATGTCGTGCTCACCGAGCGCACCGACGTCCTGATCTGGCGGCGACTCCGAATCGAGTTCTCGGTGTGCGGAACCTTCGAGCTGCGCGACGGCAGAATAGCCGTGTGGCGGGACTACTTCGACACAGTCGACTTCCTGAAAGGCGTTGTGCGAGGCATCTTCCGGGTCGTCGTGGGCCGGTGACCCAGGTGAGCGAAACCTCGTAGTGGGCTACGAGGCAGGAGTGGAGCCTGCGGAACGACCCGCAGGCTCCACGCTCACGAGGGGGGTCAGGCTCCCGACGGGCCGAACTCTTCGAGCATTTCCGTCACCAGTGCAGCGATCGGTGAACGCTCGCTGCGGGTGAGGGTGATGTGCGCGAAAAGTGGGTGTCCCTTGAGCTTTTCGATCACTGCGGCAACGCCGTCGTGACGTCCGACGCGGAGGTTGTCTCGCTGAGCGACGTCGTGGGTGAGTACGACGCGTGAGCCCGAACCCAGCCGGGACAGAACCGTCAGCAGCACGTTGCGCTCGAGTGACTGTGCCTCGTCGACGATGACGAAGGAGTCGTGCAGCGATCGACCACGAATGTGCGTCAGCGGCAACACTTCCAGCATTCCGCGGGCGATGACCTCCTCCATCACCTCCGGGCTCGCGAGCCCTTCGAGGGTGTCGAATACCGCCTGACCCCAGGGGCCCATCTTCTCGCTCTCGCTACCGGGGAGGTAGCCGAGCTCCTGGCCGCCGACGGCGTAGAGAGGCCGGAAGACAACGACTTTCCGATGCGAGCGACGTTCGAGAACGGCCTCGAGTCCGGCGGTCAGCGCCAGAGCGGACTTACCGGTGCCTGCCTTTCCGCCGAGCGAGACGATGCCGATGCTCTCGTCGAGCAGAAGATCCAGCGCCACGCGCTGTTCCGCCGAACGACCGTGCAGACCGAACGCCTCACGCTCACCGCGTACGAGTTGGATCTGCTTGTCCGGCGTGACGCGCCCCAGCGCACTCTGCCGTCCGGCAAGCAGTCGAACTCCGGTGTGGCACGGCAGGTCTCGCGCCTCCGCCAGGTCGATGACACCGTCGTTGAACAGCGTGTCGACCGCATCGGACGGTACGTCGAGCTCGGTCATGCCGGTCCAACCGGAGGGAACGACGTCGTGAGCGTGGTATTCGTCGGCGGGGAGACCGACAGCACCGGCCTTGACGCGCAACGGAATGTCTTTGCTGACCAACACCACGTCCTTGCCCTCGGCCGCCAGATTCAGGGCGCAGGCGAGGATACGAGAATCGTTGGAGTCGGTGCGGAATCCGACGGGAAGAACCGAAGGATCGGTGTGATTGAGCTCGACTTGCAGTGTGCCACCGGAGGTTCCGATGGGAACCGGCTGGTCGAGTCGACCGAATTCTACGCGCAGGTCGTCGAGCATGCGCAAGGATTCCCGCGCGAACCATCCCAGTTCGTGATGGTGGCGTTTGCCCTCCAACTCGCTGATGACGATCAGCGGGAGTACCACATTGTGCTCGGCGAATCGGATGACTGCCCAGGGGTCCGACAGCAGGACCGAGGTGTCGAGCACGAATGTCCGAAGAGGGGCGGAAACGGAGCGTGAAGTGGTCACGTGGGGCTCCTACGTCTGCGCGGCACCGCGCAAACTCTGTCGCTCGGCCGGTCGGGTCCGATGTGTAAGGTGACACGAGGACCGGGTACCGGCCCTCTCGCGCTCACTAGCTCAGTCACGTATCAGAACCTCCCGCACAGGTAGCTTCCCCGCTGCCTGTTACTGCCGACGGTACCGCCGAAATCGGGTATCGGCTCGCTGGAAGTCTGGCGTGTCGGTGAACAACGCGTTACGTCGACATCGCCCCAGGTCGCCGGCCGACCGGTGCCGAAAGTGCCCTCCCCCGGGGTGAATCAATGCGACTTCGTTGCACTCGGATCGACTGAAAGCCACATTGATCCACCGAGGTTGGGTGAATGGACCACTGCATACGTCTGGGCGGTGCAACGGTCCATTCACGCAGATCAGCGTCGGCGTGGATGGACCACTGCAGACGTCTGAGCACTGCAATGGTCCATTGACGCAAACAAGGGTGCACGCGGGCGAGGGCGCACGCGGACCGGGTGGGCGAATCTACAGAAGAGCCCAGCGTCAGCCGAGCAGTCCCCAGTCTTCGAGGCCCTCGTAGAGTGGCTTGCTCTGTGCCAACTTCACGACGCGCTCCTTGAGGGAATCGCTGGCTTCACCGGTGGCCAGGGCGGTGGCGATGATGTCTGCGACCTCGGTGAACTCGGCTTCGCCGAATCCGCGAGTTGCCAGTGCGCCGGTGCCGATGCGCAGACCGGAGGTGACCATCGGCGGGCGCGGGTCGAAGGGCACTGCGTTGCGGTTGACGGTGATGCCGACCTCGTGCAGGAGATCCTCGGCCTGCTGGCCGTCCATTTCCGAGTTGCGCAGGTCCACCAGTGCGAGGTGCACGTCGGTGCCGCCGGTGAGGACCGATACACCCTTGTCTGCGACGTCGGCACCGGTGAGACGCTCGGCGAGCAGCGATGCACCGAGGAGGGTGCGCTCCTGGCGTTCCTTGAACTCGGGCGTCGCAGCGATCTTGAACGCAACGGCCTTGGCGGCGATGGCATGCATCAGCGGGCCGCCCTGCTGGCCGGGGAACACTGCGGAGTTGAGCTTCTTGGCCCATTCCTTCTTGGCCAGGATGATGCCGGAGCGGGGTCCGCCGAGGGTCTTGTGCACGGTGGAGGAGACGACGTCCGCGTACGGCACGGGTGAGGGGTGCACGCCTGCGGCGACGAGTCCGGCGAAGTGCGCCATGTCGACCCAGAGCAGTGCGCCCACTTCGTCGGCGATGGAGCGGAACGCGGCGAAGTCCTGGTGGCGCGGGTAGGCCGACCAGCCGGCGATGAGCACCTGAGGCTTGGCGGCGATGGCCTGCTTGCGCACCTCGTCCATGTCGATCCGGTGGTCTTCCTTCGACACCCCGTAGGACTCGACCTCGTAGAGCTTGCCCGAGAAGTTGAGCTTCATGCCGTGGGTGAGGTGGCCGCCGTGCGCGAGGTCGAGGCCCATGATCTTGTCGCCCGGGTTGATCAGTGCCATCAGGACCGCGGCGTTGGCCTGCGCTCCGGCGTGCGGCTGCACGTTCGCGAACTCGGCACCGAAGAGTTCCTTGGCGCGGTTGCGCGCGAGATCCTCGACGATGTCGACGTGCTCGCAGCCGCCGTAGTAACGGCGGCCGGGGTAGCCCTCGGCGTACTTGTTGGTCAGGACGCTGCCCTGGGCCTGCAGCACCGCGCGGGGAACGAAGTTCTCCGAGGCGATCATCTCCAGCGTGTCGCGCTGACGCCCCAGCTCACCGGCCATCGCTTCGGCGACCTCGGGATCGAGTTCGGCCAGTGACAGGTTGTTGACGTCAGTCATAACAGGAGTCTCCAAGGGACAGCAGAATAAAGGGGGCCAGGCCAGTTTACGAGACGCGCAGTGCACCGGGTGTCAGTGGCTCGTCGAGCAGCCTGCCGAACAGTTGCGCGCGCTCACTGGCCGTCTCACCTCGGTCCAGCCAGCCGGCGAGCAGCTTGTAACCCTCGACGTAGGTGCTGATGTACGCCCGCCAGAGCGGGGAGGACAGAAACCGCAGGCTGTGCCGGGCGCGCTGCGGCGATGCCAACGACCATCGCTCCAGGTAGGCGGCCACGTCGTCCTCGCTCTTGTGCTGATCGTGCAGCAGCAACGCGGCGTCCTGCCGCACCCCCAACAGCCGGCTCGACGCGGCCGCGAGACGCTCGGCCTTCTCGCCGTCGAATCGCAGCCCCAGATCGGCGTAGATCTCCTGAGCCCACAGGCCCCAGCCTTCGCCGACGACGGCACCGAGCGCGTGATCGGCCAACCCCTCGGCCATCAGGCACTGCGGGGTGTTCACCACGAACAGTGTCTGCTCGAGTTGGCCCGCACCGACCAGTCCGGTCTCCTTGCGACAGTGTTCGGTGTGGTGACCCGGGTAGGACTCGTGCGCGATCAGGTGCGGCAGATTGGCCATCTGCTGCTCGATGTCGGAGTTGATGGCGACGGTGGACTGGAAATCGCCGAGGTAGTAGTTGAATCCGGACCACGGCTTGTCGCCGACGACCTCGTAGGTGACCTTCTCGGTGTCGGGCAGCGTGTATTCGCCGCGGACGCGGTCGCGCAGCGCGGACGAGAACGCCTCGACGCAGTCATGCAGTCGGTCGGCCGGAATGACGTCGGCACGGCGATGCGCGATCAACCGTTCGCCGAGCGACCCGGGACCGGCGAGAACCTCGTCCATCTTGCGGTGTGCCTGCAGGTACTGGTCCTGATCACCGGCGGAGATTCGGACGTCGAAGTAGGCGTGGACCTCGTCGACGAAGCCGATGTCCTCGCCTGCGAACTTGCGCGCCGAGC
>NZ_NOZF01000077.1:0-7980 GCF_002258565.1 Rhodococcus sp. 05-2254-6 | reverse complement strand
ATTCGAGGCGATCTTCACCCCCGCGTCCAAAGCGGAACTGGGCGACCACGACGAGAACATCACCTTCGACCAGGCCGTCGAGCAGGTCGGTGCCGAACTTGCGTTCAAGTTGCGTGAAGACACCATCGAGATCTACACGCGGGCAGCCAACTTCGCTCTGGAACGCGGAATCATCCTTGCGGACACGAAGTTCGAGTTCGGTACCGACGCCGACGGCAACCTCGTCCTCGCCGACGAGGTGCTCACGCCCGATTCCTCGCGCTACTGGCCGGCCGATTCGTACGAGGAAGGTCGCGTTCAGCCCAGTTTCGACAAGCAGTTCGTTCGAGACTGGTTGACCGGCGACTCCGGTTGGGATCGCAACTCCGACACTCCACCGCCACCGTTGCCGGACGACATCGTCGCCGCAACCCGCAGCCGCTACATCGAGGCCTACGAGCGCATCTCGGGCCTGAACTTCGACGATTGGGTCACGCCATGACGATCACCCCACCCATTGCCAAGAAGGTGCCACTCGAGCGCACCCATCACGGCGACACCTTCATCGACAACTACGAATGGTTGCGCGCCAAGGAAGATCCCGAGGTGATCGCCTACCTCGAAGCCGAGAACGCCTACACCGAGCAGCAGACCGCCGGCCTGGAATCGTTGCGGGGCAAGATCTTCGACGAGATCAAGTCGCGGACCCAGGAAACCGACCTGTCCGTGCCGACGCGCATGGGGCAGTGGTGGTACTACTCACGCACTGTCGAGGGGAAGTCGTACGGTCTCCAATGCCGTTGCCCCGTCGATTCTCCCGACGACTGGACCCCGCCCACGCTGTCGTCCGACGTGGACGTTCCCGGTGAGCAGGTCCTGCTCGACGCGAATGTCGAAGCGGAGGGTCACGACTTCTTCTCCCTCGGCGCGTTCTCGATCAGCCTCGACGGCACGCTGCTGGCGTACTCGACCGACACCGAGGGCGACGAGCGTTACACGCTGCGCTTCAAGAACCTGGAGACCGGCGAGCTGCTCGCCGACACCATCGAGAATGTTGCGCCCGGGGCCACCTGGACTGCCGACGCCACGCACGTGTTCTACCTGACGGTCGACGAATCCTGGCGTCCCGACACCGTCTGGCGGCACACCCTCGGCAAGTCCGGGGACGTCAAGGTCTTCCACGAACCCGACGAAAGCTACTGGGTGGGCTTCGGTTCCACCCGCAGCGAGAAGTACCTGATGATCTGGGTCGGCTCGAAGATCACCTCCGAATGCCTCGTGCTGGAGTCCACCGATCCCGAGGGCGAGTTCCGCGTCGTACTGCCCCGCACGGACGGCGTCGAATACAGCATCGAACACGCCGTCGTGGCCGGTGAGGATCGATTCCTCATCACCCACAACGGTTCGGTCAACGGTTGGGGCACCGAGGGTGAGAAGGCCGAGAACTTCCTGCTCGCGGAGGCTCCGGTCTCGGACCCACTCGATCAGCGCATCCTCGTTCCGCATCGCGACGACGTCCGCGTCGAGGACATCGACGCGTTCGCCGGCCACCTGATCTTCACCTACCGGCGAGAAGCCTTGACCCGCATGGCGATCTGGCCGCTGACCGATCAGGGATACGGCGAGTACCGCGAGCTCGAATTCGACGAGGAGCTGTACTCCGTCGGAGCCGGCTCCAACCCGGAATGGGATCAGCCGTTGCTTCGGATGGTCTACACCTCGTTCATCACCCCCGGCCAGGTCTACGACCTCGACATCGCGAGTGGTGAACTGCTGCTTCGTAAATCGCAGCCGGTTCTGGGCAAGTTCGATGCCGGTGACTACGTTCAGCACCGCGAATGGGCCACTGCGCCGGACGGCACGCAGATTCCGCTGTCGGTCATCGCACGCAAGGATGTGCCCGACGGCCCCGCGCCGACGCTGCTCTACGGCTACGGATCGTACGAGGCCTCGATGGATCCGTCGTTCTCCGTCGCCCGGCTCTCGCTGCTCGACCGCGGCATCGTCTTCGTCGTCGCCCACGTACGCGGCGGCGGTGAGATGGGTCGGCACTGGTACGACAACGGCAAGACGCTGAAGAAGAAGAACACCTTCACCGACTTCATCGCTGCCGCACAGCATCTCATCGACACCGGACGCACCTCGCCGAAGCATCTCGTCGCCGACGGCGGCAGCGCGGGCGGATTGCTGATGGGGGCGGTGGCCAACCTCGCGCCGGAGCTGTTCAACGGCATTCTCGCCAACGTTCCGTTCGTCGATCCGCTCACCTCCATCCTCGATCCGTCGTTGCCGCTGACAGTCATCGAATGGGACGAATGGGGAAACCCGTTGGCCAGCAAGGAGGTGTACGACTACATGAAGTCGTACAGCCCCTACGAGAACGTCGAGGCCAAGGACTACCCGTCGATCCTCGCGATCACGTCCATCAACGACACCCGCGTTCTGTACGTCGAGCCCGCGAAATGGGTTGCCGCCCTGCGAGCAACGAAGACGGGTGACTCCGACCTGCTGCTCAAGACCGAAATGAGCGCCGGCCACGGCGGGGTGAGCGGACGATACGAGAAATGGAAAGAAGCGGCCTTCGAGTACGCGTGGATCGTGAGCACCTCCGGCGCACGTGCATAGAAACTCGTAGCCTGCTACGAGTTTCCGCTCACATGCGGCGCCAGCCGCTCTAACGCCACACGTAACGGACCTGCGGTCGCCCGGCTCTGCCGTATTCGGTGTGCCGGGTGACCAGGCCGTCGTCGGCGAGGCGCTCGAGGTACCGCCACGCGGTCACGCGGGAAACTCCGACGACCTTGGCGGCCTCGGATGCGTTGAGTCCGTCAGCGGCTTCTCTGACGCTGGCGGTGATGCCGTCCATGGTTTGTGGAGCAATGCCTTTGGGCGTCGAAACGCGTTCGTCGGCTGTTCGTAGATGTGCCATGGCGCGGTCGATGTCGCGTTGACTCGACGCGTTCTCGCCGGCAGGCAACGCGGCATGGAATTCGCGATAGCGCTCGAGCTTGTCGCGGAACGCGGCGAACGTGAACGGCTTGAGCAGATACAGCACGATGCCGTGTGCCACCGCCGAACGCACCACCGACAGATCCCGCTCGGAGGTGATGGCGATGACGTCGGGACTCGGCCGCAGGCCACCGAGCGCGGCCGCGACGTCGATGCCGCTCGCATCGGGCAGCCCGATGTCGAGCAACACCAGATCGACGGCCTCGGTACTGGCGAAGCGCATGGCCGAAGCGCCGGTGTGCACCACCCCGGCCACCTCGAAGCCCGGGGTGCGCTCGACGTACGTCTTGTGGGCCTCGGCGATCAAGGGTTCGTCGTCGACGATCAGTACCCGGATCACGATGTCGAGCCCGGGATGGTGGCAACCATGACAGATCCGTACGTCACTTCCGACGTCAGAGTGCCCCGATGGCGGTTGATGACCTGGGCCACCAGCGCCAGCCCCAGACCGCGTGAGCCGGACTTGGTCGAGTAGCCGCGCCGCAGAGCAGCTTTCAGCGTCTCGGGCGGCATTCCGGGACCACTGTCGGCAACGCGTACGACGAGTTCGGCGTCGGCGTCACGGACGGTCACTTCGACCCACGGCTGATCGGATTCTTTCGAGGCATCGATGGCATTGTCTATCAGATTGCCTACCAGCGTGACCAATTCGCGGGCCGTCAGCACTCCTTCGTCCTCCATCGCCGTGTCGTCGGTGATGGTGAGCTCCACACCCTGCTCGGCAGCTTGACTGACCTTGCCCAACAGCAGCGCCGCGAGTGCAGGCTCGCCGACGGAGTTCATCAGGCGGTCGATCAGCGTCTGCGAGAGTTCGAGATCGGCGGTGGCGAACTCGACGGCCTCCTGCGGCCGGCCGAGCTCGACCATGGTGATGACGGTGTGCAGCCTGTTCGCCGACTCGTGCGCCTGCGAACGCAGCGACTCCGCAAAACTGCGCACCGAGTCCAATTCACCCATCAACGAACGCAATTCGGTCTGATCGCGGATGGTCAGCACATTGCCCAGGCGTCGGCCCTCCCACATCACCGGATCCTGATTGACGACGAGCACCCGATCCTTCGTCAGATGCAACTCACCGCGCACGATGCCGGTGTCCATCTGCTGCATCGACTCCGGCAGCGACGCGAGCGAGACCGGGCCCTCCGGCAGATCGAGCAGGCGTCGGGCCTCGTCGTTGACCAACTCCGCCTCGTCGCTGCGGCCGAACACCAACAAGCCTTCACCGATCGAGTGCAGGACGGCATCGTGATGCTCGTACATCGTGCGCAGTTCCGCCGGTGCCATCCCCAGTGTCTGACGCCGAAGCCGGCGGCTGAGTAGCGTCGATCCCGCTGCGGCGACGACGAACGCAGCGAGCACGACCCCGATGATCAGCGGGAGTCCCTGGAAGAACTGATCACTGATCTTCTGACGGGTGACGCCGGCGGAAACGAGGCCGACGATCTCACCTTCAGTATCTGTGACCGGGGTGACCGAACGGATCGACGGCCCGAGAGAACCGACGTAGGTCTCGGTGAACGTCTCACCTTGTAGCGCGCGATCGATGTTGCCGCTGAACGGTTTACCGATCAGGTCGACGGTGGTGTGCGTGAATCGCGTGCGATCCGGGGCCATGACGACGATGAAGTCGACCCCGGTGACCTGACGGATCTTCTCGGTTTCCGGCTGCAGACGTGACGTCGGGTCGTCGGATTCGATCGCAATGGGCGTCGACGGCTCGTTGGCGATGCTGACCGCGATCGCCGTGACTTCGCGTCGGGTCGCGTCGTCGCTGTTGGACCGTTCGTTGAGCACCGTCAGGATGCCGCCGGCGAACACGACGACCCCGATGACGACGAGCTGCAACACCAACACCTGGCCGGCGACGCTCAGCGGACGTTTGGTGGACAACGGATTCCTTTCGCGCAAGAACAGTCGGTGTGAACGAAATGAACGTATAGGTGACTCCTGTCACCTCGTGCAGCAACATCATCTCTCAGCAGGGGTGATGCACCTCACTCCACTCCCCGTAGTCACGAAGTCCGCAGTTCGACTCGCGCTTCATTTGAACCAGAAGGAAGACTCATGACAACCATCGATGCCGAGCGGTTCGACAATCCGCCAGCCGAGCCCAAGAAGAAGCGCGACAAGACTCACTGGCTCTACATTGCCGTGATCATTGCCGTGATCGCAGGTGTGATCGTCGGCCTGACCGCTCCGGGTGTCGGCACGGAACTCGCGGTGCTCGGCACGCTGTTCATCAGTCTGATCAAGATGATGATCAGTCCGGTCATCTTCTGCACCATCGTCCTCGGCATCGGTGCCGTCCGAGCCGCAGCCAGTGTCGGCCGCGTCGGCGGAATGGCCCTCGGCTACTTCATCGCCATGTCGACGATCGCGCTAGGCATCGGCATGGTCGTCGGCAACCTCATCCAGCCGGGAACGGGCCTGAACATCCCCAGCTCCGGCGCGGTAGACAAGTACGTCGATCAAGCTGAGGGTGCCGGCGGCACCATGGACTTCATCGCCGGCATCATCCCGGAGACGCTGGTTTCCGCGCTGACTGCTGGAAGTGTGTTGCAGACGCTGTTCGTCGCTGTTCTCGTAGGCTTCGCACTTCAGGCCATGGGCAAGAGCGGCGAAGGTATCCTCAAGGGCATCGGCGCAGTACAGAAGCTTGTCTTCCGCGTCCTGACCATGATTTTGTGGGTCGCCCCGATCGGTGCGTTCGGTGCCATCGCCGGTGTCGTCGGAGCGACGGGATGGAACGCAGTGGTCCAACTCGGCACTTTGATGCTCGCGTTCTACATCACCTGCTTCATCTTCGTCTTCTTCTTCCTCGGCCTGATTCTCAAGTTCGTCACCGGCTTCTCGATCTTCAAGCTGGTGAAGTACCTGGCCCGTGAGTACCTGCTCATCGTCGCCACCAGCTCGTCCGAGTCGGCCCTGCCGCGTCTGATCGCCAAGATGGAGCACGTCGGAGTGCAGCGCACCACCGTCGGAATCGTCGTCCCCACCGGATACTCGTTCAACCTCGACGGCACCGCGATCTACCTGACGATGGCTTCGATCTTCATTGCCGACGCCATGAACATGCCGCTCTCTCTCGGAGAGCAGTTCTCGCTGTTGCTGTTCATGATCATCGCCTCCAAGGGTGCGGCCGGAGTGTCCGGAGCCGGCCTGGCAACCCTCGCCGGTGGCCTGCAGAGCCACCGCCCCGAGCTGCTCGACGGAGTCGGCCTCATCATCGGCATCGACCGGTTCATGTCCGAGGCCCGCGCGGTGACGAACTTCTCCGGTAATGCCGTCGCAACCTTGCTGGTCGGCACCTGGACCAAGACGATCGACAAGGATCGGGTCAACACCGTTCTCGATGGCGGCCTGCCGTTCGACGAGGAGACCATGGTCGACGACCACCTCCCCGAGGACGAGCGACCTGCCGACAAGCAGGTCATCATCGAAAAGCACGCCGCCAAGGCGTGATACCTGCCGGGCGCCGCGCATCCCCCCGTCGCCCGGTTCGGAAGAACCAAGAACGACCCCGCCACCAGCGGGGTCGTTCTTGTTTTTCGTACGTCGGTTCCATTCTGTCGGTACTCACAGGTAAGTTCGGATGATGACTGAAGTTCAGAACATCGGCATCAACACGCTGGGTGGTGCGCCCACCTCGCTCGACGAGTACGCCGGAAGAGCGGTCCTCGTGGTCAATGTCGCCTCCAAGTGCGGACTGACCCCGCAGTACGAAAAGCTCGAGAAGCTCGCAAACGAATACTCGGCGCGAGGCCTGTCTGTCGTCGGAGTGCCCTGCAATCAGTTCGGTGGCCAGGAACCCGGCACCGCAGAAGAGATCGAGACCTTTTGCTCCACCACGTACGGCATCACGTTCGCGATGACCGAGAAGGTCGACGTCAACGGTGACAACCAGCACCCGTTGTACGCCGAACTGACCAAGACCGAAGACGCCGACGGCAAGGCCGGAGACGTCCAGTGGAACTTCGAGAAGTTCCTGATCTCGCCCGACGGCGTCGTGACCGATCGTTTCCGTCCGCGCACCGAGCCGGACGCACCCGAGGTGCTCGCAGCGATCGACAAGATCCTGCCGAAGGACACGATGGCCGTTTAGGTTCTGTCTGCATCGACGTCGAGCCTCGTTCACGCTGGTGTGCGAGGCTCGAGTCATGTCTGGACGCCTGATCGTGTCGGTGAGCGGAATCAAGAACGACACCTACGAGCACGCCGCCGAGTTCGCGCGGATCCTCGACGGTCGCGGTGTTCCGCTGTCGCTGCTCGTAGCACCTCGGTTGAAGGACAAATACCGCCTCGCAGCGGACGTACCGACCCAGGAATGGTTGCGGGCGCGACGCGACGGCGGCGACGCGATCGTTCTGCACGGCTACGACCAGGCCGCGACGAAGCGTCGACGATCCGAGTTCTCCTCGCTGCCGCGTCACGAAGCACGACTGCGTCTGATGGCCGCCGACCGCGTCATGGAACAGACGGGCTTGCGCACTCGAATCTTCGCCGCTCCGCGGTGGATCGCCTCACCCGGAGCTGTCGAAGCGCTCCCCGACGCGGGCTTCCGAATGTTGGCGGCGCTGAACGGTATTCACGATCTCGACCGGGACGGCGTGGTCCGCGCCCGGGTCTGGGGAATCGGCGAAGGATTCAAAGCCGAACCCTGGTGGTTCAAGGCACTGGTACTCGGCGCAGGCCGCACCGCCCGCCGCGACGGAGTGGTGCGCCTGGCCATCAGTGCCAAGCAACTCGGACGCCCGGGACCGCGACAGGCAATCCTCGACGCCATCGACCTCTCCCTGCACCAGCGGATTGCGCTCGCGCAGAAGTCGATGTGCGGCAACGATGTCGTCCAGGGTCACGCTCGAATTACTCATCGCTGACGAGTCTACGACCGCACTCACCCCGTTCGCGTCAATGGACCACTGCAGCCGTCTGAGCGGTGCAATGGCCATTCACGCGAACGGGGTTGTGGCGTGAATGTGCCATTGCACCGCT
>NZ_NOZF01000193.1:0-8106 GCF_002258565.1 Rhodococcus sp. 05-2254-6 | reverse complement strand
GACTCGTCGAACCGGCCGAAGTCGCCTCACTGGTGGGCTGGTTGACCTCCGAAAACGCCGGCATGGTGACTGGAGCGTCATACACCATGGACGGTGGTTGGTCGGCTCGCTAGTTCGGTGCCACCCCGCGTCAATGGACCACTGCATACGTCTGGCCGCGTCAATGTGACATCGACGCGGAGAGGTGAACTGGGTGGATGGACCACTGCATACGTCTGACCGGTGCAGTGGTCCATTGACGCGAACGGGGTGGCCGGACGACAGAGCGGGCGGGTGAACCACCTCGCCTTGAACAGCAAGAAGCCCCCGTGACATGTCACGGGGGCTTCTCTGGCGGAGGATAGGGGATTTGAACCCCTGAGGGCGTTAACCCAACCCGCGTTCCAGGCGAGCGCCATAGGCCACTAGGCGAATCCTCCGTGGGGGAGCTTACCCGGTTACCCCCACCATCTCCCAAATCGGGAGGCGCGAAGGGTGGTGATGTGTTGTCGGACGAGAGGCGGCTACACTTTCTAACGGATCCCGCGCGGCGCGCATCCTGTGAACTCCCCCAGGGCCGGAAGGCAGCAAGGGTCAATGGGCTCTGCCGGGTGCGCGGGGTCCCCTTTATTTCAGTGACATCGACACTGTCCGGGGAACCCGTCACCGAGAGGCCGCTCCGCATGCCAGCGCAAACCCAGTTGGGTCTGATGAACCATGAGGAGCTTGCCTCCGAGCACGAGCGGCAGAGCGCGAAGTACACGCAGCTCAAAGCCGAGAAGCTCACTCTCGATCTCACTCGCGGCAAGCCGTCGCCCGAGCAGCTCGATCTCGCTGCTGACCTGCTGACGCTTCCGGGTGCGGATTACAAGGACGGCAACGGCACCGACTGCCGCAACTACGGCGGCCTCGCGGGCCTGCCGGAACTGCGTGCCATCTTCGGGGAACTGCTCGGCATCCCGGTGAAGAACTTGCTCGCCGGCAACAACGCCAGCCTCGAGATCATGCAGGACCTGGTGGTCTGGGCGCTGCTGCACGGGCTGCCCGATTCTCCTCGCGCCTGGTCGGCCGAGCCGAACGTGCGCTTCCTCTGCCCTTCGCCCGGCTACGACAGGCACTTCGCGATCACCGAGAGCTTCGGCATCGAGATGATCCCGGTTCCGATGGGACCCGACGGCCCGGACGTGCACGAGATCGCCAACCTGGTGGCGTCGGATCCGCAGATCAAGGGCATGTGGGTGGTGCCGAACTACGCGAACCCCACCGGTGCCGTCTATTCGGAGGACGTCGTTCGCGCGCTGGCCACCATGCCTGCGGCCGCACCCGATTTCCGACTGTTCTGGGACAACGCCTACGCGGTGCATCCATTGACCGAGGAATTCGCGCCGTCGTACGACGTGTTGGGCATGGCCGCCGAGGCCGGGTTCCCCAACCGCCCGTTCGTGTTCGCGTCGACCTCGAAGATCACGTTCGCCGGTGCGGGGGTCAGCTTCCTCGGCAGTTCCGAGGAGAACCTCGCCTGGTACCAGAAGCATTTCGGCAAGAAGAGCATCGGCCCGGACAAGTTGAACCAGCTGCGGCACCTGCGCTTCTTCGGCGACGCCGCCGGTGTGCGGGCCCACATGGCCAAGCATCGCGAGATCCTGGCCCCCAAGTTCGCTCTGGTGCAGCAGATCCTCGAGGACCGTCTCGGTGCCTCGAAGATCGCATCCTGGACCGAACCCAAGGGCGGCTACTTCATCAGCCTCGACGTACTCGAGGGCACGGCCGCGCGGTCGATCGCGCTGGCCAAGGAAGCCGGAATCGCTCTGACGGCCGCCGGCTCGGCCTTCCCGTACGGAAAAGATCCGGAAGACAAGAACATTCGCCTCGCCCCGAGCTTCCCGTCACTCGGTGAGTTGGAGAAATCGATGGACGGCGTCGCGACCTGCGTTCTGCTGGCCGCGACCGAGAAGCTGCTCGAAGGCTGACGCACGTGAGCGGAACCTCGTAGCAGGCTACGAGGTTCCGCTCACATGCGGCGAAGCCGCTCAGTGCCCGACGACTACCGCACCTTCGGGAGCCGAGGGCAACGGTCCGTTCTTCAGCAGCGTGGCCGACAGCACCGCGCCGAGCAGGAAGATTCCCGACGCCCACCAGAACGTGGTGGTGTAGCTGGCGATCTCCGCGTTGGCCTGCAGCAGTGCCGCGTCGGTGGCCGTCGCCATGTTCGAGCTGACCTAGCTGGTCGCTGCATTGGCGGCCACGGTGCTCAGCAGCGCCGTGCCGATCGAGCCGCCCACCTGCTGCATCGTGTTCACCGTTGCCGATGCGACACCGGAATCGTCAGGGTCGACGCCCGAGATCGCGCCCTGCATGGCCGGGGCCATGGTGGCACCGAGGCCGAGGCCCATGATGACCAGGCCGGGCAGGATGTGCGTGACGTAGCTGCTGTCGACGTCGATCTGCGTCAGCAGTGCCATGCCGATCGAGGCCACGACCAGGCCGGTCGTCATCAGGATGCGGGGTCCGAAGCGGGGCAGGATCAGCGCCGTGGACAGCGTCGCCGTGAGGATCAGCGACGCGATCATCGGCATGAACGCGAACCCGGTGGTGATGGGCGTGTACATCAGCGTGTTCTGCAGGTAGTACGTCAGGAACAGGAACACCGCGAACATGCCTGCGCCGGTAACGAATACAGCGAGGAACGATCCCGCACGAGTGCGGTTCAGCACGATCCGCAACGGCAACAACGGATGCTCGACGCGCATCTGGATGGTCACGAACACTGCGAGCAATACGACACCTGCGGCCAGGAAACCGAGGGTGACCGAGTTGCCCCAGCCGTCGGACTCGGCGTGAGCGAAGCCGTAGACGATGGAGAACAGTGCGGCCGAGACGGCGAGGGTGCCGGGGATGTCGAGCTTGGGGCGGACGTCGACCTTGTGCTTGGCCAGGAACAGGAACCCGCCGACGAAGGCGAGTGCGGCGAAGATCAGGTTGACGTACAGGCTCCAGCGCCAGTTGGCCCATTCGGTGAGCATGCCGCCCAGCAGTAGGCCGAGAGCGCCGCCGCCGCCGGCGATGGCACCGAAGATGCCGAATGCCTTGGCGCGTTCCTTGGTGTCGGTGAAGGTGGTGGCCAACAGGGACAGGGCCGCGGGGGCGAGCAGAGCGCCGAAGACACCCTGACCGGCGCGAGCCGCGACCAGCATGCCGAAGTTGACGGCCGCGCCGCCCACCGCCGACATCAGCGCGAAACCGACGAGCCCGATGAGGAAGGTGTTGCGTCGTCCGAAGAGGTCGCTCAGTCGTCCACCGAGCAGCAGCAGGCTGCCGAACGCGAGTGCGTACGAGGTGACGACCCAGGAGCGGTCGGCGTTGTCGAAGCCCAGGTCGAGCTGGGCGGCGGGGAGTGCGATGTTCACGATGGTCGCGTCGAGCACGACCATGAGCTGAGCCAGCCCGAGCGTCGCGAGAATCAGCCAACGATTCCGATGCGCACGTTGGTCGACCGGCGTGGTGTTCGACGTGGCGTCGCCCACGTTCTCCGATGAAAGGGTGGTCATAGTGTCCTCGGTTCGACTATGCGGAGGTGTACCCTCCGGTTGTAGAGATAAGGTAGCAGCTAAGTGGAGGGATGTCCTCCGCTTATGGGGTGAAACGGACATCGAATGAGTGTGAGAGCGGACACAGCGGCATCGAAGCCCCTTCGGGCGGATGCTGAACGCAATCGACGTCGCATCGTCGACGCGGCCCGCGAACTCTTCGCCTCACACGGCATCGACATCACGCTCGACGACGTCGCGGCGCACGCGAAGGTGGGCGTCGGCACCGTCTATCGGCGGTTCTCGTGCAAGGAAGAACTGATCGACGGCGTGTTCGAGCAGCGTCTCGAAGACATGCTCGCGACCGCCGAACGGGCGCTCGAAGCCGAGGATCCGTGGGACGGGTTGGTGCAGTTCCTCGGCGATGTGTGCGCGGGAATGGCGCTCGATCGTGGTCTCGGAGACGTCGTACTCGGATCCGATCAGGGCTGCCGAGGGATCGCTCAGGTTCGCTCGCGCATCGATCCGTTCTTCGAGAAGATCGTCGAACGAGCACTGGCATCCGGTCAGCTGCGGCCCGACGTCGCCGTCAACGACTTCTATCCGGTGCTCGGCATGATCGGCGCGAGCGTCGAATTCTCGAGCACCGTCGACGCGTCGAACTGGCGACGCTATTTCACCGTGTTGCTCGACGGTCTGCGCGGCGACGGCGTTCCAAGGTCGACGCTGCCGGGGCGGCCCTTCACCAGCGACGAGGTCGATGCGGCCAAGACGGCGATGCATCGTCGTCGACGCTGATCGTGAGGACACCGAACTAGCCCTATGCGTTGTGTGACGCATCACGTAAGGTGCGTCACGATAAGTGCTACACGGGGTAGCGCTCACTTGAAGTCAAGTGATCGACGTTGGGGGTTATCAGGTGCGTTGCAAGCGCGTGTTCGGGTCGGCTGTTGCGGTAGCAGCAGTATTCATGGGGGTGACGGCACCCGCGGTGTCAGCGGCACCCTCGACGGGATCGACCGTCGAATCCGATTTCTACATTCCACCGAGCCCGCTCCCCGCAGGCTCCCCGGGTGACGTGATCCGGTCCGAGCCCTCGCATCTCGCGCTGTCGGTTCCCGGGATCGGTGGCCCGCTGCCCGGTGCTGCAACCCGAATCATGTACCGCAGCAACGATTCCAACGGCGAGGCCAATGCCGTCACGGGAACCTACATCGATCCCGCCGCGGCGTGGACCGGGCCCGGCCCGCGTCCGCTCGTCGTCCTCGCCCCGGGAACTCAGGGTCAGGGCGATCAGTGCGCGCCGTCGAAGATGCTCAACAACGTCATCACTTACACCCCGCCGCTCGGCTTCATGGTCGAGTACGAGGTGCTCGCGGCATATTCGCTGCTCTCGCAGGGCTACGGCGTGGTCATCACCGACTACGAGGGCCTCGGTACTCCGGGTGCGCACACGTACGTCAACCGCGCCTCGGAAGCTCACGCAGTGCTCGACGCGGCCCGCGCCGCACAGAACCTGCAGGGCACCAAGATCTCCGCCGACGGCCCGGTGGCCGCGTACGGCTACTCGCAGGGCGGCGGAGCAGCCGCTGCTGCAGCGGAACTCGCCGATGAGTACGCACCCGAGATGAACCTCGTCGGCACCTACGCCGGCGCACCTCCCGCGGATCTGAAGGCGACCCTCGAGCAGGTCGACGGCACCATTCTCACCGGAGTCATCGGATACACCCTCAACGGTCTGCTCAACTCCGACCCCGGTCTGCAGCCCATCATCGACGAGAACATCAACGACGCGGGCAAGGCCATGCTGAACCTGGTCGCGAATCAGTGTGTGGGAGAGACAATTCTGAACGTCGGGCTGCACCGCACCAACGAGTACACCAAGACCGGTGAGCCGCTCTCGGTGGTGCTGGACAGGCTGCCCGTCGCTCAGGAGATCCTGGCCAAGAACAAGATCGGTGAGCGGACGCCGAATGCTCCGGTGCTGATTCAGTCCGGTACGTCCGACGACATCGTTCCCCACGGACAGGCCGTCGGACTGGCCGGTGACTGGTGCGGCAAGGGTGCCACCGTGCAGCTGAGCGCCGCGCAGGTTCCGGCCATCGTGCCGGGTTCGGGTGCCGGACACCTGATTCCGGATATCCTCGGCCTCGGCGAGGCGCAGAACTGGATCAAGGACCGGTTCTACGGGGTGCCCGCGCCGTCCAACTGCTGATCTTCTCGGTACGGCCCGCGTGAGTCAGCGCGGGCCGTACATGATCACCGCGACGCCGATCAGTGCGATCGACGCTCCGGTGATGTCCCACCGATCAGGTCGGAAACCGTCGACCACCATTGCCCAGAGCAACGATCCCGCGACGAACACCCCGCCGTACGCCGCCAGAATCCGACCGAAGTTCGCGTCGGGTTGCAGCGTCGCCACGAAGCCGTAGGCACCGAGAGCGATCACCCCGGCTCCGGCCCACAGCCATCCGCGATGCTCTCGAATCCCTTGCCACACCAACCATGCTCCGCCGATCTCGAACAGAGCGGCGACGCCGAACAGCACTATCGACTTCAACACAGTCATGGCGTTCAGCGTCGCACAGCGCCATGGGAGGTGTAGAAACAAGTGTTCGGGGGTAAGGCCTACAGGCCCAGCAGGGCCGAACGGTAGGGGTTGAGTACTTCATGCGGGACAGTTACGCCGAGACATTGGATTCGCTGGCGTCGAATTTGTCCGAAATGTCGCGAATTGCCGAGAAGGCGATGGCGGACGCGACTCGATCGTTGTTGACGGCGGACATCGTTCTCGCCGAGCAGACGATCGAATACCGCGAAGAGATCGACATGCTGGCAGTCGAATGGGAGCACGGAGCCTTCGGCTTCCTGGCCCTGCAGGCCCCCGTTGCCCACGATCTACGACGCGTCGTCTCGGGCATCAACATCGTCGCCGATCTGCAACGCATGGGTGGCCTGGCCGTACACATCGCCGAACTGGTTCGCCGTCGCCACCCCGCGCACGTACTGCCGCCCGAGGTCGAGGGCGTGTTCGAGCAGATGGGTCGCGTTGCCGTCGCGCAGGCAGAGTCCACGCAACGCGTCCTGGAGACCCGTGATGCCGAACTCGCCGCCGACCTGCGAATTCAGGATCAGGAGATGGACGCGCTGCACCGCAGCCTGTTCATGTTGACCTCCGCACCCGACTGGCCGCACGGCGTGCCTGCCGCAGTGGACATCACGCTGCTCGGGCGCTTCTACGAGCGATACTCCGACCACACCGTCGAGGTCGCCAAACGAGTCATCTTCCTGGTGACCGGCGATCGCCCCACCGACGAGTCATAGCCTGCGCGAACGGCTCGAAGATGGCAGGATCGGCACGATGAAACGTGATGTCTCTGCGTACCTCGATGTCGACGTGACCGAGGCCAGCACCCTCGAGTTCCAGATCGCAATTGCACCGCATCCAGGAACCGATGTGTGGGAAGCACTCTCGTTCACACTCGACGGTCAGCCGATCGAGGCGCAGGAGATCAGCGGTGCTCACGGCACCCGCATCCACAAGATTCACGCCGGCGTCGGCAAGCTCGAGGCGTCGTACTCGGCGACCATCTACGGCAACACCGAGCCCGCTCCGGTCTCCGACTACGACCTCTCGCTGTACCTGCGGCCCAGCCGCTACGCCGAAGCCGACAAGTTCTTCGGCTTCGCGGCAACGGAATTCGGCTCGTACCCGCCGTCGGAGAAATTGCTTGCCGAGGTGTCCTCGTGGGTCGGCGCGCGGCTGAGCTACGTACCGGGCAGCAGCGACCCCATCGACGGCGCAGTCGACACCCTCCTCGCCGGTGCCGGCGTCTGCCGCGATTACACCCACCTCGTGGTGGCGCTGCTGCGCGCCGTCAACGTCCCTGCTCGCCTGGTCGCGGTGTACGCGCCGGGTTGCGATCCGATGGACTTCCACGCGGTCGCCGAAGCATTCGTCGAAGGCCAGTGGCGAGTGGTGGACGCGACCTGCCTCGCCCCGCGATCGACCCTGGTGCGCATCGCCACCGGACGCGACGCATCCGACACCGCCTTCCTCGACAACCACGGCGGATCGATCATCCTCAACAGCGCCGTCGTCGGAGCCGTCGTCGACGGACCGCTGCCCTTCGACGACATCACGCAGTTGGTGTCGATCACCTGACATGTCTCGTGTGAGGTAACCGCGTCGGCTGTTCCCTAGGGCTCTCTCGCACGAGGGTTCGCCCGAAGATAGGGAACTCGCCTGATGTGTGGACGGTGCGGCGGAGCCAGAGTGGGTTCCATGTACTCCACCTACGAAGTTCTGGCCGATCACGAACGCCGTGTTGCCGATTCGCTGCGAGCGTACGACCGTCGGGTGCGCAGGCGTGCACAGAACGACGGCCGGCCACGAGCGCGGCGTAGTTTGTTGGCGTGGCTCGCACTCTGATCGGACGGGACGCCGAACTTGCAGCGCTCGAACAGGTCGTCGCGGACGCTGCCAGAGGCGTACCTGCCGCGGCCGTCGTGTCCGGCGACGCCGGTGTAGGCAAAACGCGACTGCTGGCAGAATTGCGACGCAATGCGGAAGCACGCGCAACTCGGGTATTGGTCGGGC
>NZ_NOZF01000086.1:0-8189 GCF_002258565.1 Rhodococcus sp. 05-2254-6 | reverse complement strand
CTGCTCACCTGGGTGTTCGCCGTGCAGCCGTCGCTCGGCGGAGGCGGCATCTCCGGAACCGCAGGCCTGGTCGACGTCGCGTACCCCGCGATGGACATCTTTCTGCTGGGACTGCTGGCCCACTTCGTCGGCTCACGGCAGTGGCGGACCCTGTCCTACCGGCTCCTCACCGTGGCCGTAGCGCTGCTAGTGGTCACCGACACCGTGAACAACTTCGCGATCGTCTCCGATTCCTCGTCCGACAGGTCTGTGTTCGACGTCGGATGGATCATGTCCTACGTCCTCATCGGGGTCGCCGCCCTTCACCCGTCCATGCGGCGCATCACCAACCCGAACATCGAATCCGACGCCCACCTGATGGCGTCGTTCACCACTCCCACGGTCGTCGTGCTGACCGCGGCCACCCTGACTGCGCCGATCGTGATGTTCATCGAGGTCGTTCGCGACGAGCCGATCGCCCAGTGGGGATGGGCGGTGCTGCTCTGTGCTCTCGCTCTGGTGGTCCTGGTGATGCTCCGCATCACCGATCTGCTGCGGTTGTTGCACACTCAGACCGTCCAGCTTCGTGCCGTCGCCGATACCGATCACCTCACCGGACTGGCCAACCTACGCGCCCTCGAGCATCGACTCTGGGGCAATGCGGGTGAGTCGACCTTGCTCACCGTCGACATCGACCGATTCAAGGAGATCAACGACACCTTCGGACGCGGCCTCGGCGACCAGGTCCTCGTGGTGGTCGCCGAGCGACTGCGAGGCGTCGCCGACGACTCGATTCTGTTGGCGCGCTTGGCCGGTGACGAGTTCGCCCTGTGTGGAGCATCGGAGTCGATGGATCCGGCCGCGTTGGCGCACCGGATTCAGCTCCTGTTCGCCACGCCCTTCGAGGTGGGGAACATGACCCTGCTGATCGAAGCGAGCGTCGGAGTCGCGTCGAATTCTCTCGGCGACGGTGAGGACGAAACGACACCCGATCGCCTCGTACAGCGCGCCGACCTCGCCGTCCAGGCCGCGAAAGCCGCCCAGTCTCGCGTCGCGTACTACGACCGGTCGATGGACCGGGACAAGAGCGAGCAGCTCATCATGCTCGGCGAACTCACCACGGCACTGGAGACGGATCAACTGCAACTGCACTATCAGCCGCAGATCGACCTCACGACGATGACCGTCGTCGGCGTGGAAGCACTGCTGCGGTGGCATCATCCGAACGGCACCGTCCTGTCCCCCAGCACATTCCTGCCCACCGCCGAACGCACCGGACTGATCCGGCCGTTGACGAGCTACGTCCTCACCCAGGCCCTCGCCCAACGAAGGAAGTGGATGACCGATGGGCTCGAGCTGAGCATCGCCGTCAACATCTCGACCCGAAACCTGTTCGACGACACCCTCATCGACCAAGTTTATACAGCGCTGAAGGAATTCGATTGTCCACCGCGCCGATTGACCGTCGAGGTGACCGAGACCTCGGCGATGACCGACCCGATCGGCGCGACCGAGACGCTGTCGATACTGCATGCGATGGGCGTGCAGGTCGCCATCGACGATTACGGAACCGGTTACAGCTCGCTCGCCTACATCGAGCGATTGCCGGTACAGGAGCTGAAAATCGATCGCACGTTCATCGGCGGCATGGCACACAACCCGGCGCATGCCGCCATCGTGCGATCGACCGTCGAGCTCGCCCGTACGCTGGGATTGTCGGTGACGGCAGAGGGAGTGGAGGACGAGGTGACGATGACGGCGTTGCGCGAACTACGGTGCGGACGAGCGCAGGGTTACCACCTCGGCCGTCCCACCTCGGCAGACCGACTACCCGCCCTCGTCGCCGAACTGAATGCGCATCTGAATACTGCTACAGGAGAACGGATATCATGACCGAAGCAGCCCTGTCGGTGTATGCCGCGATTCGATCTCGCCGCGACGTCCGCGCCGAGTTCGACGGAACCGTCGTCGACGACGAGACTCTGCGACGAATCCTCGGAGCGGCGCATCAAGCCCCGAGCGTGGGCAACACCCAGCCCTGGGACTTCGTGGTCGTCCGTAAGCCCGATACTCTGAGCGCATTCGCGGCCCACGTGGCCGGCTGCCGACAGGATTTTGCGGACAAGCTCGACGCCGAACGACGAAAGACGTTCGACCCCATCAGAATCGAGGGAATCGAGACCAGCGGAACCGGGGTGGTGGTCACCTACGATCCCGACCGTGGAGGTCGGCACGTCCTCGGTCGCGACACCGTCGACGACACCGGACTGTTCTCCGCCGTCCTCGCCATCGAAAACCTCTGGCTCGCAGCGATAGCCGAGAACGTCGGCGTCGGCTGGGTCTCGTTCTACGACGAGGCGTACCTGACCGAACTGCTCGACATCCCCGCACCGGTCCGCCCGATCGCCTGGCTGTGCGTCGGTCCGGTCCAATCGTTTCAGGAGGTACCCGATTTGGAACGCTTCGGTTGGCGTAGCCGCCGTCCACTGGACGACGCCCTGCACTTCGAGCAGTACCGCCGATGAGGGCGCGCCTGGTCGCGGCGGCCACTGTCTGCCTGCTCGTCGCCGGTTGCTCTGCGGCCGAATCCTCGACCGAACCGACCACTGAGGCAACCACTCCGGCGGCCGAGCCCGCACAGGCCCCGGATGCGGCCGACCCGATCGGTACCGTCGTTCCTCTTGCGGGTGCTCCCGAAGGTGTCGTGGTGGGATCGTCCGGGATCGCTGCTGCCGGGGTGCGGGAGCCCGACGGCGTGGTGCTGTTCGACGCGGCCACCGGTGCCGTGCGCCAGATGGTCTCGACGACGGGTGCGCCGCGACATCTTTCACTGGCCGGTCCCGACGGCCCGGTGTTGGTTCCGCTCGAGGGCAGTGACGAGCTGCTCGAGATCTCGCTCGCCGACGGCGCGATTCTGTCGACGGCCACCGGTGTCGGTCGTCAGCCACACGATGCGGTGCAGACCTCCGACGGCACCGTCGTGGCCACCAACGAGATGGGTGGCGGAGTGATCTTCCTGCGCGACGGGGCGATCGTGTCGGAGCTACCGCCGGGCCCTGTCCAGCCCGGTGGTGCTGCCGCTCTCGGTCCGTTCGCGGCCGTCGCGGACGTGCAGGGCAACGGTGTGTGGGTCTACGACGGCGCGACGCAGCAGGAGGTGTCGCAGGCTCCGATCGGCGTCAAGCTCACGCACGCGGTGACGGTGAATCAGACGGTGGCCGGGTTCGCCGACACCGACGGTGGTGCGGTCCTGCTCGCGTCGGTCGACGATGCCGGCGGCATTCGTCAGATCGCATCGATCGACGCACCGGGTAACCCGTACGGGCTCGCCGTGGATCTCGAACGTCGGGTGCTGTTCGTGACGCTGACCGCGTCGAACGTACTGCGGGTGGTCGATGTATCCGATCCCGCAGCTCCGCGAATCCTGGGCGATGTTCCGACGGTGACGCAGGCCAACTCGGTGGCGGTCGATCCGCGGAACGGCGACGTGCTGGTGACCGGCAGCGACCCCGGCGCGGCGAGTTCGATTCAGATCATCCCCCGCGCCGAGTTGCCGGTCGGTTAGGGCGTCACCACCCGTAGGAGCCCGGGATTCCCTTGAACGGACCGACGACGTCGTCGGTGATCCAGCCCTCGTAGAACCCGCCTTCCTGGCGTCGGACCGCTTCGCCGTCGATCTCGCATTCGAGGCGGCTGGGCGAGAACGCCAGGTAACCCGCGATCTCGGCGAACCGAGGGGTGGGGTTCTCGTAGCTCCACCCGGCAGCCTCTGCGACAGCGTCTCCGCCGTGGACGTCCCAGTACGTCGCTGCGCCTTTCCACTCGCAGTGCGTCGAGCGCGCCGCCGAGGGGGTCAGCGCGCCCGGAACGACGTCTGCAGGCGAGATGTACCAGGTGGGCGGATGGCTCGTCTCGAGCACTCGGTAAGCGGCGGTGGTGCGGGCGATCACCTGGCCGCCGAGCCGAACGACGAGGGAACGGTTCGAGGCTTCGAGCTTGGGCGGACGGGGGTAATCCCAGACGGACTCCTGGCCCGGCTTCGGCTTCTCGGGAACGACGGATCTCGGCAAGTGTGTACTCATCCTTCGATGGTGCCACCGGGCGTCACGGGGCGTCGACGGGATAGAGATCGTCCACCCGTTCCTCGTCGAGAATCCAGCGATCGACCTCGTCGAGTGGTTCGACCGTGCGCACCGAGGTGACCGGGGATTCGGGCAGGCGGTGTTCGGTGCGGACCGGCTCGGTTCGGATCGGGTCTGTGCGGACCGGCTCGGTGCGCGCCATCGGCGCAGGGGTCGGTATCTCGGGGGTGGGGAATTCGGGCGCTGGTGTCACGGGTTCGGCTTTCGGGACCGCGATTGCCACCTCTTCGGGGGCGGGTTCTTCGTCGGTGGTCTTCGGCAGTTCCGCCGGTACCCGAACAAGGATGCCGAGTCCGTGCGTTGCGGCCAACAGACTCACCGGGGCGACGGTTGCAATTGCCGCCGACAGGGCCGGATGCAGTGTGCCAGCGTCGGAGATGAAGGCGTGCATGGCATTTGCGCCGATACTCACCAGAGCTGCCGTGATCAACACACCCCAGAAGAAGCGTCGACCACTGCGTTGATCCTCGAATTGGGCCAGCGCGATGACGGAGATCGTGGCCTGCAGGATGGTGCCGTCGACGATCACCGGCCACAGCCAGGACAGCGAGCGTGGGACACCTGCCATCGTGGCCAGATCCCACAGTGCAGCGAAACTGAGCACGAAGGACGCAATTCCGATGACGGTGGTGATGACGACCGCACTGACGAGCGTCGCACGCAGGACCTTGTTCATGGATCGTCATGAAACACGAACCCACCGACAAGTTCGGTGAAGGCTGCGACGGTCAGGGCTCGAAGGCGGCGCGAACGATGCGTCGCCGCCGCGAATGTCGATCAGGCCGGGCTTCACAGCAGTGTCGACAGCGAGTGCGCCGGAGGTAAGTCCGAGGAGACCTGCGGATTCTGATCGCCTCGTTGCGGCCCGGTGTTGTCCGCCCAGCAGTCTTCGCGAACGCGCGCGCGTTTGCCAGGGGCGCGCGGAATCGCTATGCGAGCGTTGACAATTGTGAACGCGCCTGGCGAATGCGCGCGCATTTGCCACAATCCCCCACTGCCACCGCACCGAACCCGCTGAGGGATCAAGCGGTACGAACGGCTCCGCGGTAGAAGTCGGCGCGATCGTGTGCGGACATTCCGCCCCATACGCCGTAGGGCTCGTTCGCCTCGAGGGCGTGCTGGCGGCATTGTTCGAGTACCGGGCAGCGGCCGCAGACCTGCTTGGCGGATTTCTCACGCGAGGTGCGAGCGCGGCCTCGTTCGCCTTCGGGGTGGAAGAACACGGACGAGTCCAATCCGCGACACAGACCGTCGAGTTGCCAGTCCCAGACGTCTGCGTTGGGAACGGGAAGTTGGACCGGCCTGGCGGGTGCGCCTCGCACCATGAGCTGTCTCCTCACTGAAAAAGTGAACAAGCTCACTATCTCGCATTCGTCATACTTTTACAAGTCCTTTCGGTCATTCGTAGTACTTAAAAGCAAGCGCGCTTGCTTGAAAATTGCACGTTCAGGACAGCCGTCAGCAGATCTGCGCCCCGTTTGCGGCCCCAGGCCCGGATGAATGTCGCATTGCCACAGTCAGACCGACTGAAAGTCACATTGATCCACCATGGAGGTCACAAAACGGCGATCAGTGACTTTCCGACATTCCCGCACGCTTTTCGAGTTCGACGAGAATGCGCTCGGCGATCTTGGTCGGCGGCGGCCCGATGTCGACGACGATCGCGTTCTCGTCGTCACCGAGCGGCTCGAGGGTCGAGATCTGCGTGTCGAGCAGCGAGGACGGCATGAAGTGATCCATCCGAGCATTGAGGCGTCCGCTGATTCGGTCCTTGGTGCCTGCCAGATGCACGAAGATCACCTCGGCCCCGTCCCTCGATGCGGCGCTCAGCACGTCTCGGTACGACCGCTTGAGGGCCGAGCACGTGACGATTCCCGATCGACCGGTGGAGGTGTGCTCGGTGATCCACTCCGCGATCACGTCGAGCCATGGCCACCTGTCCTCGTCGGTCAGTGGCTGACCCGACGCCATCTTCGCCACGTTGGCGTCCGGGTGCAGGTCGTCGCCCTCCTGCAGGTCCCATTTCAATGCTCCGGCGAGGATGCCCGCCACTGTGGATTTACCCGATCCGGACACTCCCATCACCACGAGAACCGGATGATGTGCTCTGCCTGTCGTCTGTGCTGCCATCCCTCGATACTGCTCCATCACGCTCGCGCGGATCGGACAGACGCGAGAAACCGGGCGACCCGTGGGACGATCGACCGGACATGAGCGAGACCAGCGACTTCCGCCAGCTGCACGATTCGGTGCTCGACGAGCTCGGTCGCGACATCGTGAGCGGCGCGATCCCGAGCGGGACCCGAATCTCGGCCGACGACGTCGCCGTGCGGTTCACCGTGTCGCGGACCGTCGTCCGGGAAGTGGTTCGCGTCCTGGAATCGCTGGGGTTGCTCACCGTGCGTCGACGCGTGGGGATCACCGTGCAGGGCTCGCAGAACTGGAACTCCCTGGACCCTGTGGTCATCCGCTGGCAACTGGCCGGGCCTGCCCGCGCCGAGCAGTTGCTGCTGCTCAGCGAATTACGTTCGGGGATCGAGCCTTTGGCAGCCAAGCTCGCTGCGCATCGAGCAACACCCGAGCAATGCGGCGCGCTGACGGCCGCCGTCATCGGAATGTCGTCGACGTCCCGGGCCGCCGACTCCGACGCCTACCTCGAACACGACAGCAATTTCCATCGCACGTTGCTCGCGGCCTCCGGCAACCCGATGCTGCGGTCGATGTCCGACATCGTGGTGGAGGTGCTCGCGGGCCGCACCCGCCACGCCCTGATGTCCCGCCAAGCCGACCCAGAGGCGATCCGACTGCACGGCGTGGTGGCGTCGTCTATCCAATCCGGCGACGCCGACGGCGCCCAGCGAGCCATGTTGGCCATCGTCACCAAGTCCGCCGCCTCGATGTCGGCGGCCTCCGGTGTGACTCCGTCGCCCGGTCTGGTCCCCGACCAGCAGTGATACATCCCGCGCACAAAGCCAGGTACGCCGAGGCGGGGTTCATCGCCTAGATTCGACGGGTGACTGCTCTCGAATTGCCGCTCGAACTTCGCCGCGCGCTCGTTGGAGTAGCTCGGACTCCGCGTCTGCTCGTCGCGTCCGATTACGACGGCACCATGGCGCCGATCGTCTCCGACCCGCAGAAGGCCTTCCCCCACCCCGAGTCGGTCAGCGCCATGCGCGGCCTCGCCTCCCTCGCCGGCACCAACGCTGCCGTCATCTCCGGACGTGCCCTCCGCGATCTCGCGATCCTCTCGCGCCTGCCGTCCGAAGTGCAGCTGGTGGGCAGTCACGGCAGCGAGTTCGACGCCGGGTTCGTCAATGCCATCGACGACAACGCCAAGAAGCTCCTCACCGTCATCACCGGCGAACTCCAGGCCATCGCCGACGCCCATCCCGGCGTCAGCATCGAGACCAAGCCGGCCAGCGTCGCGCTGCACGTCCGCAACGCCGAGACCGCCGCCGGTGACGAAGCACTCGCAGCTGTGCGATCCGGTGCGGCGGCGCGGGACGGCGTTCAGGTAACCGAGGGCAAGTCCGTCATCGAGCTGGCAGTCATCGTCACCGACAAGGGCGTCGCCCTCGACATCCTTCGTCACCAGGAAGCTGCTACTGCCGCAGTCTTTTTCGGCGACGACGTCACCGACGAGAAGGCCTTCGGACACCTGCACGGGCCGGACATCGGCGTCAAGATCGGACCGGGAGACACGCTCGCGGAATTTCGCATCGACAGCACCGAGCAGGTCGCCCTCGCCCTGGCATTCCTGCTCGAGGAGCGACGGCAGTGGCTTTCGGGAGCCGACGCCCCGCGCATCGAACGACTGACGATGTTGGCCAGCCCCAATGCCGTTGCCCTGCTGACCCCCGACGCCGACGTCACCTGGCTGTGTCACCCCGAACCCGATTCCGCAGCCGTGTTCGCACACCTGCTCGGCGGCGATCAGGCCGGCCACTTCAGCGTCGGGCCGACCCGCGCATCGCTTCCGTTGAGCCAGCAGTACGTGGACGGCACGATGACGGTGCAGACCAAGTGGGCCAGCCTGCAGGTCACGGATTATCTGCCGCACGACATCGG
>NZ_NOZF01000155.1:0-80658 GCF_002258565.1 Rhodococcus sp. 05-2254-6 | reverse complement strand
GCCGCCTCGGCGAACCGAGCATCGAAGCGTCCGAGACCTACACTCCCGAGGACGTAAGTGCCCGGTTCTCCATGCATGCATATGGAGCCGTGTTCGCCGCGGCGGCGCAACATGTCCCGATAGGTCTCTGCTCGGCCCGAGTCGCCACGTACCTGCATCTGCCCGTCGACGATGTCGATCTCGTCCGGCCGAGCCCCGTTCAGGGGGGATGCGGGATCGAGTACGGCGGTTCTGATGATGCGATCACGCAACATGTTCGCGGTGATCTCGATGCTCGAACCGATGCTGGCCATTCCCTGTGACCCGTATTGAGTTGCGGCCTGCGGATAGTTGCTGTCGCCGAGGGAGAATGTGACCCTGTCGAGTGGCAAACCCAGCGCGTCGGCAGCCAGCTGAGTCATCGCAGTGTAGGTACCTGGCCCGATATCACTTGCGGCGGCGAAGATCTCGGCTCTGCCATCGGAGTTGATCCGAGCCATCGCCGAGGACGGTGAGCGAAGTGTGTGGTAGAGCGCCGAAGCGGTACCCATGCCGATGAGCTGGTCGCCGTCACGTACGGCGCCGGGGGTCGCGTTGCGTCGAGACCACCCGAACGCATCGGCACCTCGGCGGAAGCACTCGGTAAGTCTGCGCGTGGAGAACGGGGTGCCATTGGTCTGGTCGACGGTAGGCTCGTTCCTGAACCGAATCTCCATCGGATCGAGCCGAAGCTGCTCTGCGACCTCGTCGATGGCGCACTCGAGGGCGAACGCGCCGGTGACGGCTCCCGGTCCTCGCATGTATGTCGACTCGCTGGTATCGAGGGGAACGACGGTGGCGGCCGACCGGTATGCCGGCGACGTGTACATCAGTCTCGTCCCCTCCGTGGGGGAGTCCTCGTAGCCTCCGTAACGGGACACCTCGACTTCGCTCTCGTGCACGGTGGCGAGAAATCTCCCGTCACGATCGGCACCGAGGGCCAGACGCTGACGGCTCGCGGGGCGATACCCGATTGCGGCGTACATCTGGGGTCGCGTCAGTGACAGCTTCACAGGACGACGCAGCTGGCGCGAGATCTCTGCTGCGAGGAACTGATGCGGCCAGGTTTCGCCGGCGCTTCCGAACGCGCCACCTACGAAGGGGGATATGACGCGAATGTTCTCGGCAGGAATCCCGAGAGCGCCGCTGTATGCGGCCCTGCTGTAGTGAATTCCTTGCACCTTGTCCCACACCGTCAGACGGTCGCCGTCCCACGACGCGATAGTCGCGGGGATCTCCATCGGGTTGTGATAATTGCGTGCAATGGAGTACTCGCGGTCGACGACGACAGGTGCGGTGCGGAGTGCTGTGTCGGCGTCTCCGCGGGCGTACGGGGCACCCATTCTGCTGGGTTCGCGGCCCATTTCTGCTGCGTCGTCGAGATTGGTGCTCTGCGGTTCCTCGTTGTACCGAATGGACACCAGAGCCGCACCGTGCGTCGCGGCCTCGAAAGTATTCGCGACGACAACCGCAAGCGGTTGGCCGAAGAAGTTGACCCGCGAGATGTCGTAGGGGAGTTCGATACCAGGGAAGTGTGTGATCACATTGACCACGTCGGGATGATCTCTGGCGGCGTCGGTATCGATCGATGCGACGGTTGCCCGAGAAACCCTGCTGCACACAAGGACTGCGTGCAGGTGGTCCGGTACTGGGTTGTCGGCAGCGTAAAGCGCAGCTCCGGTGACCTTGAGGCGTCCGTCGACGCGGGTGAGGGGTTGACCGGTCAGTACGCCGCTCAGTGGGGTGGTCACGACAGGGCCGCCATTCTGGAGAGCTGACGTCGGACGGTGCGTTGGAGCAATATCACCTTGAATCCGTTCTCGGACAGGGGTTGCGCGCCTTCCGCCGCAGCGTCTGCTGCGGTGGTCCACAACTCGGGGCTCGGCCTCTGGCCGACGAGTCGTTCCTCGACGCCGGTCAGGCGCCACGGGACCGTGCCGACTCCGCCGGCAGCGACCCTCGCCGACCGGACGGTACCGCCGCTGATGTCGAGCGCGACGGCAGCCGAACACAGCGCGAACTCGTAGGACGAGCGGTCACGGACCTTGAGGTACCCGGATCTTCTTGTGTCAGGGCGGACCGGGATCTCGACGGCGGTGATGAGTGCTCCGGGTGCGAGGTTGTTCTCGCGGTCAGGTGTGTCTGCGGGCAACCTGAAGAAGTCTGCGATCGGGATTGTCCGCTCTCCGTCTCGGTCTCGGGTGACTATCGTGGCGTCCAGTGCGGTCAGCGCGACGGCAAGATCGGATGGGTGTGTTGCCACGCACTCCGTGCTGGTTCCTAAGATCGCCAATGTGCGGTTGCGGCCATCGATTGCTGCGCAACCGGATCCAGGCTCGCGACGATTGCAGTTGGCATTGACGTCGCGAAAGTACAGGCAACGTGGCCGCTGCAGCAGATTTCCGCCGATGGAAGCCATATTGCGTAGCTGCGCCGAGGCGCTGAGATCTAGTGCCTGGGTGAGCATCGGAAACTGCTCCTGGACTTGTTCATCGGCCGAAACCTCGGACATGCGAGCGAGGGCACCGATGCGCAGGCGGTTCGAGTCGAGTTCTATGTCGCGGTAGGGCAGCGCGTTGATATCGACGACTCGGGTGGGCCGTTCGACGGTCTGACGCATCAGGTCGACGAGGGTGGTCCCTCCGGCAAGATAACGGGCACCGCCGTCGGCTGCGTCCAGCGCTGCTGCCTCATCGGCAGCCGTGTCATATTGAAAAGGAAACATGGTTCACGCACCTCCCTGTTCGGCCACGCGGGAGATGGCGGTGACGATGTTGGTGTATGCACCACATCGACAGATGTTGCCGCTCATGGATTCTCGAATCTCTTCGGGAGAGCCGGCGTGACCTTCACGGATACAGCCGATTCCCGAGAGAATCTGGCCGGAGGTGCAGAATCCGCACTGGAAGCCGTCTTCGTCGATGAATGCTTGCTGTAGCGGATGCAATTGGCCATCGGTCTCGAGACCTTCGATGGTTGTGATGTCGGATCCGTTCGCTTGAACGGCAAGCGTCAGGCAGGACAACACCCGCTGACCGTCCGACAGGACGGTGCAGGCACCACACGCGCCCTGGTCGCAGCCCTTCTTCGTTCCGGTCAGCTCCGTGTGTTCCCGCAACATGTCGAGCAGAGACGTGCGATTGTCAACGGCGAGTTCGCGTTCGGCACCGTTCACCGTCAATCGCACCGGCGACGTTTCGGATGGGGTGACCGGGGCGGCGGGGTCGCTGGAGCAGCCGTTCAACAAGGAAGCGGCCGCGATCGCTCCACCGGCGGCAACCGAGGTGCCGACGAAGGTGCGGCGCGTTATGGTGCGTCGAACATGGGTTGTTGCGGGCGAATCGACGTCGTGCTGTGGGGCCACTGCAGTCTCCTTGGCACTCTTCGAATGTGAGAACACGAATGTGAGCACCATGATTACCAGCGTCTCGCAGAATCGGACAGGCACTGGTTGGGCACGTACTGACAGGGAACCCCTATCCGGGTAAGTCTCATGGCAGGGGCCGTCATCGAGGCGTACCGTCGAACCATCGCCTGGTCGTTCGTGCTCGACACAGCGGCATCAGCGAGTTCGCCATTTTACGTCGCACGCGGTCTCGAATGCCGAGAGCCCAATCGCGCCGCGATCCGGGAAGGGCCCTTGAATGTACGAATTGCTCGACGACATCAGTAGTCTCCTGGAAACCTCTCCCGTCGCGTTGGCACGGGTGGTGGCCACGTCCGGGGCGGGACCGCGCGCAGTCGGAGCCAGCATGGTCGTGACCGCAGACGGGGAACCGTTGGGTTCGTTGTCGGCAGGCTGCGTCGAATCAGTTGTGATTCATACAGCGCTCGAGGTCATCAGAACCGGGACATCCGCGTGCGAGCTGTTCGGCTATTCCGATCCCGACGCAATCGAGGTCGGACTCCCGTGCGGTGGCGAGATCGAAGTGTTCATCGAGCGAATCGACCCCTCGCACAAACAATTGATCGATCGGTTGATTGCGGCTCGTGACCAGGATCGCCGGTTCGCTCTGGTCACGGTGCTCGACGATGAGCCGCGGCGTTTCGTGACGGGCGACCCGGAGGTGCCAGGAGGCAACCGGTCGGCGTGCGCACTCCATACCGGTGCGCTCACCCTGCACGAGTCGGGATCGACCGGCATCGTCGAAGTATCGGGTGACGGTGCCCGCGCGTTCGTCCATACTTTCCTCCCTCCGCCGCGGATGGTCTTGGCCGGCGCGAACGATTTCGTCCGAGCATTGGGTGCATCTGCCACGCTGCTCGGGTACCGGGTGACCGTCGTCGACGCCAGGCCTGTCTTCGCGACCACCGAACGTTTCCCGAACGTGCACGAGGTAGTGGTCGACTGGCCGCACCGATATTTGAAAGCCGAACACGCTGCCGGCAGACTCGACGCTCGCACGGTCGTATGCGTAATGACACACGACAGCAAGTTCGATGTCCCGATGTTGGTGGCGGCATTGGAGCTGGACGAGCTCGCCTTCGTGGGTGCGCTCGGTTCACGGCGGACGCATTTCGAGCGACTAGGACGATTACGGGCTACAGGGCTTTCCGAGCATGTGCTTGCGCGTGTGAACTCACCCCTCGGACTCGACCTCGATGCGCGGTCCCCTGAGGAAACGGCAATCTCGATTCTGGCCCAACTAATAGCTGACCGAAGTGGCGCTTCGGGACAGCGGTTGCGCCAGTTGGACGGACCTATACATCGACAGCACGAGATGGTCAGCGTCGACGCGCGCGTGTCGATGAATGCGGTTGTCTAAGAGGACAATTGCGACCTAACCGGTGGGTGCCGCCTCTTGTCGGCAGGCCACATTCGTTGCCGTGTGGTCTATGCACCATCCGGTGCCGCGTGACGAACGCTGGGGTCGATCACGGCGTCTTCCTCGGGATCTTCGAGATATGACATCACGAACGCAAGCAGCCCCGCTACCCCCGCGCTGCCGAATACGTAAGGGCTCATCAAGGCGAAAGTCTGGGTAACGAATTCCCCGCTGCCGAGGATCAGTCCGGCCGCCTGGCAGAGGACGATGACCAGCCCTCCGACCAAAAAGACAACGGTGCTGAGGCGGAAAAGTGTCGACACGGCCGTGCGGAACATGAAAGATGTCCTATCCATTCAGACGGGGAGAATGCCGAGCGCGATCAGCACACCGATGGCGAGAATTGGAATGCAGTAGTACTTGAGCAGCGGCACAAAGATTTTCGACGGATCGATTCTTGCTATTCCTGCGGCGATGTAGATCGGCGCGCCGGACGGTGGTGACGCTCCCTCGGTTGACGCGAAGACCAGCACCGCGGCGGCCGCAATCGGTACAGGGACGCCGGCACCGGCCAATGCTGCGACAGCCACCGGTCCGACGGTTGCAACGGTGGCCGATGCCGTCAGGGGGATCGCGATGACGACGATGATGATCCCGACAAGGATTGCCATCAGCCACGTCGGAGCGGCCAATGACTCGAGCATCGAGGTCAGCTGCTCGGGCAGCCTCAGCTGGCCGAGAACGGCGGACGCGGAGAACGCCGCGACGAGCGTCGTGCCGATGATTCCGAACTGAGGTGCCGATTCGCCGAGTATTTTCCACCAGCCTTTGCCGTCCCTGGGCAGGTGTCGACGTCCAAGGAAGAGAACGAGCAGAATCATCAGCACGGGGATCCAGGTGATGATGCTGATCGCTCTCGACATCACCAAGTCGGTGTATCGACCGAGTGCGTTCGCGATCGGCCCCTGGGTGAGGAACAAGGGGACGAGAAGCGGAATGAGTAGAAGGCCCGAGGTCCACCCAGCACGAAGACTGCGTCGGGCAGGGATTCGGTCCTCGACAGCGATCGGCTGCAGGCCGTTCTTGCGAATCAGATAGAAATTGAGCACAAGTCGGTAGACGAGACACCACACGCCGGCGATGGCGAGGGGGACGATGATTTCGTCCGCATCCATCATGCCACTGACAGTGGACGATCCGACCAAGATGAACATCGTGGCACTGAATGGAAACGTCAAACCCATACCTGCTGAACCGGCTACGACGGTGGCAGATAACTCTCCGCTGACGCCGGAACGTTTCATCCATGGAACCGTCACCGACCCCACGACTGCGGCCATGGATGCGCCGACGTGGGCGACCGCACCGAAAATCGCTCCGGCCAGCGTCGTGGTATAGATCGGTCCTCCCTTCATTCGCCCGAGGAATGAGTTGAGAATATCGATGAGCCGATCGAGCACCGGTGTCTTCGCCAGAATGAAACTCATGAAGATGAACGCCAGAGCAGCAAAAGTAATTTCGGCCTGAATCGCCTGGACGAAGCCGTTCGCCATATATCTCGGCGCATCTCGGCCGGCGAATGCGCCGACTACGACGAAGCCGACGAGCATTGCCTCGCCGATGTTGCGTTTGAGTAGCGCATTCCACACCACGATCGTGCCGATGAATGCCACGAGCGCCCAGATGGCGATCACAATCGTGCCTCGGTTCTCGTCGAAGTCGACTGCGAAGATGTTTCGTACTTCAGTGAACAACTATTGCTTGCAGCAGGACTGAGGGTTTCCAGTACCACCGTGACGTCCTCGACTGATTCCAAGTTCTTGATCAAGTCCACGACCTCGTCCAGACTGTCGTCCGAATACCTGGTAACGGCGACCGCCGCACAATCGATGAATTTGTCGACCAAATCGACCCAGGAGAGCGGCGCATCGTCGTTTCCTGGTACCCCGGTACCGATCTTCTCGTATCGCCGACCGTCCCGGGTGACGATCTCGACTCGTCCCGGAGGTAACTCGAGAGTCCAGTCCAGGGACGCATCGCTTATCGGGACTATTCTCTGGGCAACGGCCAGGACGGATGTGTCCTTCAACGACTTGCTGGTGAAATGCGAGATCTTGATGGTTCCGTGAACAGCGCCGACCGCGACGAGAAACGGGAGGCTGAACTTTGCGTCGACCAGCGTCGTCGGAGTTCGGCGTGCTTCGAGTGGACGGCACATGAGATCGTGGTAGTCGCCGACGAATACGCGAATCTCGCTGAGGTCATCGGCAATCAGGCGATTTTCTTTCAGTAGTTCGATGGTCGCGTGAATGTGACTGTGGGCGGTACCGACAGCCGGCCACTTCTTGTAGAGAGTTCCGCTGCCGAGGTAATCGGTTCCCAGACCCTCGAGGATCTTTTCGCGGTTGTATACGCCTCTGAAGTATGTTTTCAGGAAACCGTGTTCGCCCTCGAATAGGGTGTCGACGCCCGTGGTGCCTTTCTCCGCCAAAAGAACGGCCGTTACCGCGCCTCTGGCAGAAAAGCCCGCGTACATACCACGCAGGTCGCTTCCGGTTCCAGCCACAACTTCCATGACACCACTCGATTGCATGCTTGCGATGCCCAGTGCATGGGCGATCTGACTGGCGGTAAGGCCGATTACACGGCCCGCTGCTGCGGTGGCGGCGAACACCCCTACCACCGTCGACAGGTTCCAGTCCTTACGCCAACCGACGTTGCACCGAAGTCGGGCGAACAGGTCCTGACCCGCCGCGACCGCCGCGATGAGGTCCTGGCCGGTCACTCCGCCCTTGCGCTCCGCGACTGCGAAAACGGCGGGAACGATGGAACTGGAAGCATGTTGACCCCAAGGGGTCTGATCGTCGTAGTCGAGGCAGTGGGCCAAGGCACCGTTGGCGAACGCTGCCGCGATGGCCGGGACTTTGCCTCCGAAAGCCACGAGGGACGCCTCGGGGGTACCACCACCCTCTTGGACCAGGTCGATAGCTGCGCGTACTGCGGGTTCGACGCCACTGGCGGCGAGGACTACCCCGAGAGTGTCCAAGACGCTTTTCTTGGCGGCGTCGATCGCCTCCGGCGACAGTGTCTCGAACGTCGTATTGGCCGCTGCGTAGGCCAGGTGATGTACCAGATCGTCGGTTTCGGTCGGCATATAAAACCCCTATCGCGATTACCTCGAATGACATCGTCCGCTTCTGGACACGCGTTGTCGCTTGGGTCACAGTTCGAGTCGATCTATTAAGGGGTTACGCAGCCTCAAATGTCCAATACGTTTTACCAAACGCGGTTATCGATTACGCCGATGCTCGGATTTGCAAAGAATCTCGGTGATGCTCAGTTCGGCACTTCTCCGGCATACTTCTGGGCTTCGTCCATCAGCACTCGTGCCGGGGGAGTCATGTGTGTCAGTCGGCACACGGCGGCGATGTGCAGGTACGACTCCGGGACGATGCGGCGAACTTTGGCACCTGCCTGCTCCGCCGACGCCGCCCAGGCAGAGGGAGTGACTGCGTGGCCGAAGCCGCTGAGCACCATGGGGAGGATGGACGTGCGATGCGCGACCTCAGCGGCGATTGTGGCAGGGATCCCGCTGGCGAGAATGTCGTCCACCAGCGATCGCATCAATGACCCCTGCTGAGAAGCGATCAACCTCAGCCCGGCCAGCTCCGACCGCTGGATCTCAGGCCGGTCGGGTAGATCCGCGTCGGGGCTCGACAGCAGTAAAAGAGGCTGGCTCTTGAACGTCACCACCCGCAGGTCCGGTGCCTGAACGGCCTTGGGTGAGCCGAGAATACCGATCTCGCTGACGCCGGTGCGAACCGCTCGGAGGACCTCTTCAGGGGTGAATGCGGCTTGGGCATTCACGGTTACGGCCGGAAACATACGACCGAACGCGGTGAGGATAGTGGTGAGGGGCTCAATTCCGGGTGATGGCATCGTGATCAGGTCGAGGCGTCCGCCCCGAAGTCCTTTCAAGCCATGCACAGCTGCTTCCGCGTCGTCCAGATCGCGCAACACCACTCGAGCCGGCCCTACCAAGGTTTCGCCGGCGTCGCTCAGTACGAGTCGCCGACCGATGCGATGGAACAACGGCACTCCCAGTTCGCGCTCCAGTCCGGCGATGGCCTGAGAGAGAGTGGGTTGGGCGATGAGCAACACTTCGGACGCGCGATTGATGCTTCCTTCATCGACGATGGCCAGGAAATACTTCAGCTTTCGTGCATCCACTCGAACCTGCCTCCTTGTTGTGCGGGTCGTGAGTTCGATGCAGTCTAGCTGCGGTCGAACCCTTCCTATTGGTCGAGCCTATGAGCGGCATCGAAACTTGGTATTGGACGGGGGGTAGCTTGCGCCGTCTTAATTAGTGGGATTAAGCGTGATCTGTCTGACATCGGAGGTAGTAGTGGGCTCGCAGTCGACCACGTATCGGATCGCGTCGATCCCCGCCGACGGTGTCGGCTCAGAAGTGGTGGACGCGGGCAGAACCGTGCTGGACGCCGTGGCTGGGCAATCCGGCGGTGCGTTCGCCTTCGACTGGGACGAGTTTCCCTGGGGTAGCGAATATTACGCGAGGACAGGCAAAATGATGGCCGACGACGGGCTCGAGATATTGAGAACCTACGACGCCATTTATTTCGGTGCCGTGGGGTGGGGGAACGTCCCGGACCACATCAGTTTGTGGGGTCTGCGCCTGAACATCACACAGAACTTCGATCAGTGGGCGAATGTGCGACCGGTGAAGTTTCTGCCCGGAGTGCAATCCCCGTTACGCAAGGCTGACGACACAGAACTCGACTGGGTCGTTGTCAGGGAGAACAGTGAGGGCGAATACGCGGGCCTCGGTGGACGCAACCTTGGCGGGCGCGGTCCTGGTAACGAGGTGGCACTGCAGACGTCACTGTTCACCGACAAGGGCTGCGAGCGGATCATACGTTTCGCATTCGATCTGGCGCGGACTCGCACTGTCGCAAAAGTCTCGTCTGTCACCAAGTCCAACGCCCAGCAGTACGGCATGGTGCTGTGGGACGAGGTCTTCCGTCGAGTTGCAGTGGACTATCCCGATGTTGCCACGGAGAGCGTTCTGGTCGACGCGATGAGCGCGAAGTTCATCCTCCACCCTGAGGAACTGTCCGTCGTCGTCGCGTCGAACCTCAACGCCGACATTCTCTCCGACCTTGGATCCGCACTCGCCGGCAGCCTCGGCATCGCAGCGAGCGCCAACCTCAACCCCGAGCGCCGCTACCCCAGCATGTTCGAACCCGTCCACGGATCGGCACCCGACATTGCAGGCAAAGGCATCAGCAACCCTATCGGCGCGATTGCCAGTGCAGCCCTCATGCTCGATCACTTCGGACGTCACGCCGAGGCCAGACAGGTCGAAGCCGCCATCGAAGCCACCACCGCTGGGGGAGTTCTCACTCGCGACATCGGCGGCACAGCAGACACCAAGGCCGTCACCGATGCCATCGTGAGCGCGCTACGGACCGCACTCACCCCATTGTGACCCGGTGCATCAGACCCCGGTCGGCTCGATATGACCCTTGTCGAGCCGACCGGTTCCAACGAAGTTCCACCCGAGCGTCCGCGTAGTTTGGGCCGAGCGGCACACCAGATGTGAAATCCTTGTACGCGAATCATTTTCGGCTCGTGGACGCACAGCCCGCGTCCGAATTCAAGAACCGTCAAGTCGGTTGACGCTCCACCGACCGATGCGGTGTCGTCGATAATTTTCGAGAGGATGCAAGTGAGTACGGATCTGCAGAATTTTGTACTTTTGGACAGTGCGCAGAGTTTCCTGGCGAGGGAGGTGCACCACCCCTTCGTCGACGGGCGCGGTGTTCCGGTTGATTCCGGTGAGACTCTGACGACCGTCAATCCGTCTACGGGTGAGGTTCTCGCCCGGATCGGTGCAGGCGGCGAGTCCGACATCGACCGGGCGGTGGTCGCGGCCCGCCGCGCCTTCCACGGTCAGTGGAGCACCTGGTCTCCCTACGAACGTCAAGCTCTATTGACACGTATCGCGCACATCATGGACGACCGTTTCGACGAACTGATCCAGATCGAAGCACTGGACATGGGTGCCCCGGTCACGAGGTTGCGCAACTCCAAGGCGGCCTTGATGAAGATGTTGTCGTTCTTCTCGACGCAAGCGGCGAACATCTCGGGTGAGACATTGATGAATGGCATCCCTGGCGACATCGCCACGATGACGTTGAAAGCTCCGGTGGGTGTCATCGGGGGGATCATCCCGTGGAACGGCCCGTTGGGCGGCCAGTTCTGGATCATCGGTGCGGTCTTGGCCAGTGGCTGTACCACCGTACTCAAGCCCTCCGAGGACGCGTCGCTGTCCGTTCTGAGAACGGCAGAGATACTGCACGAGGCCGGCGTTCCCGCCGGCGTCGTCAACGTGGTCACTGGCTTGGGCAAAGATGCGGGCAACGCGCTGGCCAGTCATCCGGACGTCGACCGGATTGCTTTCACCGGATCGACGCAGACCGGCCGCAGCATCATCAAGGCCTCGACTGTCAACATCAAGGGCTTACAGCTCGAGCTCGGTGGCAAATCCGCCGACATCGTTTGCGCCGATGCAGATTTGGACAAGGCGGTACCAGGAGCAGCCATGGGTGTGTTTGCCAACTCCGGTCAGATCTGCTTCGCCGGAACGCGTGTGTTGGTTCAGCGGTCCATCGTCGATCAATTCACCGAGCGACTCCTGAAGTACATGGACGAGATCCGGGTCGGACACAGCCTCGACGACGCGGCCACCCTGGGTCCGATCATCTCGCAGCCCCAGTTGGACAAGGTCATGGCCTACACCGACATCGGCCGTGAGGAAGGAGCCGAACTGCTCCGTGGCGGCGAGCGGTTGGGCGGCGATCTCGGCAGCGGCTATTTCATGGCACCGACCGTGTTCGGCGGTGTGTCGAACGATATGCGTATCGCCCGCGAGGAGATCTTCGGACCGGTGCTCTCGATTCTTCCCTTCGACGACGTGGACGAGGCTATTCACATTGCCAACGACAGCGACTACGGACTCGGCGGTGCAGTGTGGTCGCAAGGTCTGTCGACCGCCATGAGGGTGGTCCGTGGAGTGCACACGGGCACGATGTGGGTGAACTGCTATGGATACATCGATCCCATGGTCGGCTTCGGAGGCACCAAGTTGAGCGGATACGGAGCCAAGGGCAACGCTGCCCACATGGACAACTACCTCTACACCAAATGCGTGTACATGGAGCTGTGACGACTCGCTGACCCCGAAAAGTGGGCCCTTCTTCGATTGTGTTGCCCTACTGGGCAATCAACGGAAGGGGCCCACTTTCTTGTCTCAACCTCGCGACGTCGCCGCTCGACGGTAAGCGAGCAACCCCGCGAGAACGACTGCGGCGCACACCATGATGAACATGCCCGTCCGGTGCAGGCCGTCGTCGTCGACGACCGGACCTGCGGTGATCTGCAAGACGACCACCGCAAGATTTGCTCCGACGAAGGCGATCGTCCGGTACATCCCGATAGCGGTGCCGACATCGTCGACCGAGGTCGTCGCATTGATGAGGCTTTGATTGCCGATGTTGTGGAAGCCGTTGGGGATTCCGAGTACGGCAGCGACCAGAAGCAGAACGTAGATCGGGGCGGTGCTGGACTCGACGGTGGCAATCAGGGTGCCGCCGACGAGCATCATGACCGTGCCGGCGAGAAGGGTGCGTCGCGCGCCGAACCGGCCGTACACGCGGGCTCCGATGACCGTCGACAGGACGGTGACGCCGGCGACCGGCAGCATGGTCAGACCGGTCTCGATGGGTGTCATTCCCCGAGAAGCCTGCAGCCACTGTGGAATGCCGAAGAACACGCAGTAGAAGCACGTGTAGGTGATGAGTGCACCGCACAGAGTCGCAGCCAGCGCACGGTTCTGGACGAGAGCGCGAACGTCGAAGAACGGTTGGTCCGTGCGACGTTCCCACACCACGAACAGCACGAACGCGACCGAAGAGACGGGGAGTATCCACCATCGGACGGTGTCTCCGATCGACACCAGAAAGACCATCAAGGATGCCACTGCGGTGACGAAGAACGCGATACCGATTCCGTCCATGGCTCCGAGAGCTTCTCGCACGGACACCGTGGACCGACCTTCGTTTCCAACGTCGACCGACAACACTGCGATTGCGCTGATGGCCACGACGGGAAGGTTCACCCACAGGATCGACTGCCAGCCGAACGTTCCGACCAGAAGACCGCCGACGGTAGGTCCGAGCGCAGCAACGGACTGGCCGCACATCACGATGGTGGTGAGCGCAGTGCGAGTTTGCTGCCCGTGGAGTTCTCCGTATGCGCGCACCATGGTCATGGCGTTGGGCATATGCGCCGAGATCCCGATTCCGAGAACAACGTACGACGCGATCAACGTCCCGATGTTCGGTGCGAAGGCCCCGCAGACGGAACCCAGTGCCACGAAAGCCAGACCTGCCAGAAACACTCGACGCGCGCCGAGCATCGATCCCAAGCGACCCGCCATGGGCGCGCAGACGGCGGTTGTGATGTACATGGCCGAGATGACCCACGAGACGTTGGCGCTCGGGCCGAACTGAGCTGCGATTCCGACAATGGCCACAGCGATCATGGACGAGTTGAGCGGTTGAAGCACGGTTCCGGTGGCAGCGGCTCCTCGGACGCTGAATGGAATTGATGTTCGCGTCGGCTCCGTGTCGGTACTCCGCGTCATTCGCGCACCGCTCGATCGTCGACGCTGTCGCCGACGACGGGTGCGCTCGACAGGCGACGCAGCAGGGCACCGGCAGCGAAGAGCACGTCACGTTCCACCGCACTGCAATGCGTGTCCAGTGCGTTCGCCAGCCACTCGTCGCGCTTGCGGCGGTCGGCTCCGAGCTTGGCCTTTCCCTCCTGCGTGATCGAAATAATCTGCGCGCGACCGTCATCGGGGTCTTGGATGCGTGTAACCAGTCCGCGCTCTTCCAGGAGTGTTACCGTCCGAGCCACGGTCTGCGGTGTCACCCGCTCCACATTTGCCAGTTCACGGGCGCTCATTGCGCCGATGCGGTCGAGATTCCCAAGGGTCTGAAGCTGGGTGGGCGTCAGTAGGTGGCCAGCAACGTTCGCTCGAATAGCGCGGTTGAACAGCACGATGTCTTCTCGGAGTCCATCGACCCGATCGTCCACGTGACCCTCCTTATTGATAGCCAGCATTGCTTATCAACATACGCCCATAAACGTGTTTTCGGGGGTAAGATGGCGGATAAGTAGCCAGCATCACTGGCTAATATCCGGTCGGTCGGGCGTGAGTGCGGCGTGACGCATCATGGTGGGCCGGAGCATTAGGATGAGTGGTACGCGGCGAACGACGGAAGAAATGGGTCGGACTCGAACGATGGCACGGTCTCATGCATCGAATGGCCTCGATGAGGTGGTGGAAAGCCCGGACGCGGCCGGCAGCCTGGAGAAGATGCTCCACATTCTGGAACTGTTCAGCGAAGCCCAGCCGATGTGGTCCACTGCCGCGATCCTCGAATACCTCGATACGTCTCGATCGACGGGGTATCGGTACATCAAGACGTTGAACGATGCCGGGTTGATCGCCGCGGTGCGTAACGGGCAATACACTCTCGGTCCCCGCATCATCGAGATGGATCGTCAGATTCGCGAGACCGATCCACTTCTACTGGCCAGCCGCGGTGTGCTGGAGGATCTTGTCGACAACATCGGTCACTCCGCGTTGTTGTGTCGACCATTCGGCGACTCGGTCCTCTGTGTCGGTGAGTACCGCGCTCCGCTCAGTCCGGCCAACCGTTTTTCTCGCGGTGAACGGCGTCCGTTGTTTCATGGAGCGGTGTCCAAAATAATCCTGGCGTACCTTCCACATCACCGGCTGAAGGCGTTGTACCCGCGTCAACGTGAGCAGATCCAGCAGGCGGGTCTGGGAGATTCGTGGAGCGCTTTCCGTACGACTTTGGGAGCATTCAAGAAAGACGGTTTCGTCGTCACGGTGGGGGAGTTCAACCCTGGCGTCTGCGGAGTCGCGGCACCTGTTCTCACCGGACAGAAGACGGCACTGGGAAGTGTTGGGGTGGCGTGGGATGTGAACGAGCGGCGCGATGTCGACGTGCAGCGGGCAGTGACGGCCGTGAAGCTCGCAGCGTCGAAGATTTCGGACGGAGTGGCCGACATCCAACGTCGCGCCGACGCTGCCGACGTTGCGGGACCGGTCTCGAGTTCCTTGTGATCGAATCTCCCAAGCAGACAAGGCAAATCGCCGCCAGACGAGTTGCTCTCACACTGTCTGACGGCGATTTGCCGGTACCGGAAGGTCGGTCAGAGACCGACGGTCTGACCTCCGTCGATCACCATTGCATGACCTGTCGCGAAACTTCCGAGGTCTGACGAGAACCACAGAACCGCAGACGCGATCTCGGCGGCGGTTCCCATGCGTCCGACGGGTTCCTGGCCGATCACACGAGCCCTGCCTTCCGGAGTGCCGCCCGAAAACCTGTCCATCATGGGCGTCTCGATGATTCCGGGACAGACCGCATTGACTCGAATGCCCTGGTCGGCGTAGTCGAGCGCGGCAGACTTGGTCAGTCCGATCAATCCGTGCTTCGCAGCGACGTATGCCGCCTGCCCTCGAATCCCGATGACACCTGCTCCCGACGACGTGTTGACGATGGATCCGCCACCGTTTTTGAGCATCGCGGGAATCTGGTACTTCATGCAGAGGAAAGCGCTTCGCAGATCGATGTCGATCAGCCGTGTCCACTCGTCTTCCTCGATGTCGACCAGTGGTGCGGCCGGCTGTTCGATGCCGGCATTGTTGAACGCGATGTCGAGCCGACCGAATTCCTCGACGGTCCGCTCGATTGCGTTACGAATGTCGCTGGAGGACGAAACGTCGCAGCGTATCGCTACCGCTCGACCGCCGTGTTCGGCTGCGAGCCTGGCGCTTTCGTCGTTTCCGACGGCATCTATGTCAGCCAGAACCACGTCCGCACCTTCGCTCGCGAAGGCCAAGGCGGTTGCGCGGCCGATTCCGCTGCCAGCTCCGGTCACGAATACAGCTTTTCCGGCGAATCTGCGTTCAGTCATTTTCGGGTAATCGCATTCTGCTAGGTGAGTGAGAGAGGTCTGCTCTGCGTCCGGTTACGAACCGGCTGCCGACGCGGTGCCGCGAGCTCGCATCTCGATTTCCACTTCTTCGAGGGTTCGGCCTTTGGTCTCGGGGATGAACCGAAACGCGAACAGTGCGGCAAGAACGTTCAACACCATGAATCCGCCGAACACCACCACGGACCCGAACCGCTCCGCGAGGATCGGGAAAAGGAACGAAATGAGTGAGTTCGCAATCCAGAGCCCACCGAGCGAGGCACCCATAGCAAACCCACGGATAGGCAGGGGGAATAGTTCCGACAGCACCAGGAAGCCCGTCGTTCCGAGGAAGGTCACCATGAAGCCCGTGACCGAGAGCATGAACAGCAGGATCAGGTACGAACGGACGGTGGACTCGGGCATCATGTACGTGACCAGGAGCCCGAAGTGTGACACAGCGACACCGATGAAGCCGAACATCATCATCTTGCGTCGTCCCATGAGGCCGAGGATCCACATTCCGATGATCGTGAAGATGATCATCGCAATACCTACCGTGACGGATGCGAGCAGAGCGGCGGATCTGGTCAGGCCGGACGTTTCCAGGACTGTCGGTGCGTAATACATGACCACATTGATTCCTGTGGTCTGCTGAGCAACCGCCAGAATGATGCCGACCATGATCAAGCGCTTCATCCACGGTTCGTTGCGAAGCACGGCGAGGACGGATACTTTTCCCTTGATCTGATCGTCTTCGACGATCGAAGAAATCTGCTCGTACTCGGCTTCGACCCGTTCCGCCACATGGGCACGTCGGAGCACGTTTTTCGCTTCGTCCCACCTCTGCTTGCTCGCGTACCAACGCGGGGTGTCGGGTAACGCGAGCATGCCGAAGAACAGGGCGACGGCAGGGATCGCAGCGATGCCGATCATGTAGCGCCACACCACCGAGCTGTCGACAAGGTTTGCCAGCAGCGCGTTGAGTACGAAGGCAAGGAACAGTCCGACGGTGATCATCAACTGATTCATCGTGACGATGCGGCCCCGCTGCGACGCCGGTGCCATCTCGGCGAGATAAAGCGGCACGACGACGGATGCGACTCCGACCGCGTAACCCAAGGCAATTCGTCCTGCGACCAGAATTGCGACTGTCGGAGCGAGAGCACAGACGATGGTGCTGACAATGAATATGAAGCCAGCGATGACCAATGACTTTCTGCGTCCCAAGCGATCCGCGATCGGGCCACCCAGGAGTGCACCTGCTGTCGCGCCGGGGAACAGTAGCGAGGTGACCACCAACCCTTCGCTGACGGCGGTGAGATTGAAGTCGTCGCGCAGATACACGAGTGCACCCGCGATCACGCCGGTGTCGAGCCCGAAGAGCAACCCGCCGATACTGGCGATCAGCGTCAGACGGAACAGAAACGTTCTGGGGTCTTCGCGACTACCTTGGTCGGTCGAGACCCGCGTGGAGTCCAACTTGTCGGACACAGAAATTCTCCTTCTTGATGAACGGGCTGTGCCGCGGAAGTTCGCATGTCTCGGTCGATGTCCGGTCTTGCGGTCGGTCTTCGGCAACAGTGTGGGTGCATCCGTGGTTGGCACGGCAGCGGCAGGTTCTATGGTGTGGAAGGCGCGGCGTGGGCCACGGGGCGGGCGGTAGTGTCCGCGCTGCCTGGTGGTCTACGCATCGATGGAGTGCCGCATCGTGCAGTTGCTGCCCGAAGTGACGGCACTCACATAATTGAAGATATCCTGCCATATGGGAAATAGTCAACAGTTTGGTAAGAACTGTCGCGCGCTGTCGCCGTGCGATTCTTGAAGGAGCAGGATCCAGGGTGTAGGACATCGGCCCAGGATGCGACTGCTTCGGTAATGTTGACGGACAACAGATTCCGGTTCAGCGGCCGATGCGGCGAGGGAACCGGAATCTTCGGTCGGCGGGAGTCAGCGAGTCGCGCTGATGTGCACGGCGGAGACCACGCAGAATTCGTTGGTCCGGTTTCGCCACGCGTGCTTGGTTCCACGCTGAATGATGGTGTCGCCCGGCCGCATGATCGTCTCGCCGGTGTCGAGTAAGACACATGCCTCACCCGAGATGACGGTGACGATGTCGATGGTGTCCGTCGTGTGCATACCCGGGGGATCTGTCGAGTCGATCGCATCTCCTGCGCCCGATTCCGCCAGGATTCGCGCGTAGCCGCCTTCGTAGTCCCACTCGTTGTCTGGGGCGAAAGCGGTGATGACGTAGTTGTATCCGGCCGGCGGGGGCGGAATCACGGCGGCACTTGGAGGGCCGTTCGGAGCCGTGACCGGAGTCGGAACCTCGGTTCCCTGCCATAGGTGGTTCCGGGTGTAGCCGTCGGCTACCAGTCGGTCGGTCGTAGGACCATCACTCGTGATAGTTGACAGGCCTTCGTCGTCAAGGCCTGTGACGATCAGGCGAGACTGAAACTCGCGGTGCTCTCCGGTCATCAGTGACCCTTCCTTGCGTTGTCGAATGTCGCCGACTCGCGCAGCAGTGCTTCGTCTACAGGTGCATTGTCCACATAGATTCTCTGGTCCACGAACTTCCCGTCGACAATGGTGATCCTCGAGGCGGCCTTGATCTCGACGACCTCGCCGCCGCGCAGGGTCCAACGACCGAGAGACTCGAAGAAGACGACACCGCCGTCCTCTTCCCAAGCGTTGACGAGATCGTGTGCGAGTGATTCGACCCTGTCCAGCGCGGCGCTGAAGGCCAAGACGACGTTCTCCCGCCCGACAATCTCTGGGCTGTTCCCGAACGTCAGAGTCATGTTCTCTGCGTAGTACTTTGCGAATTGTCGAGGATCGTTTTTCTGCATGGCCGTGTAGTACTCGGTGAGCAGAACGATCGTGTCGGATGTTGCGCGCATGGGTGCGATCTCCGTAATTGACAGTGGTAGGTGACGTCCAACGGTTCAAGCCGGGTCGCGGTAGAGGCCAGAAGCACGAGCTCGTTGAGTGACCAGTTCGATCACGAAAGACAACGTCGGTGTCGGTACGTGAGCCAGTGCGGCCAGCTCGAGAGGGACTCGAAACAGGGCGTCGATCTCCATGGGTCGGCCGGCCTGCAGATCCTGGACAACGCTCTGAAGATGAGTCGACGCCGATTGCTTACGTAGAACTTCCTCCGCATCGGCCGGTTCGCATCCCAGCGCTCGGGCGATGGCGCTGTTTTCCGTCGCCATCGTCAACGCGGTCGCGGCGATAGAGGGTTTGTCGAGGACATCCTTCATCACGGAGCTACTCAGTACGCCTAGCGCGCCACCGACCAGATTCATCGACAGTTTGGCCCAGACGGCGTCGCGGATCGTCGATGTAGTGGTCGCTTCGAGCCCGCTCGAGTCGAAGAGCGACGCAATGGCATTCACGCGACTGTCGACTCGACCATCGGGCCTGCCGAGTATCAGCCTGTTGCGTGGATTGACCGCAGCGATTTCGCCTGGTGCAACGACGGTTCCCGCCGTGTACGCCACGGCACCCACTGTGCGATCGGGACCGATGAGCGAGAACAGGGAGCCATCGGGATCCAGTCGTCGTAGGTCGGTGCCGTCCAGAGGTCCACCGTGGGAGTGGAAGTACCACCAGGGAATTCCGTTGGAGACGAACACGACGAGGCTGTCGTCGTGCAGCAGCGACGCGATGTCTGCGGCGATGGACGGAAGCGTAGGGGCCTTGACCGTGACGAACACGATGTCCTGCGGCTCGAGATCGCCCGGGCGCTCGGTCGCGAACGGATGCGAGTGCAGTTCACTGTCGTGGGTCTGCACCCGAAGGCCGTGTTCGCGCACAGCTGCGAGATGGGGGCCTCGCGCGATAACCGAGACCTCGGGTCCGCCCTTGCCTGCGGCAAGACGGCCCGCGAGGTGTCCCCCGACGGCTCCGGCTCCGTAAATGCATACTTTCATGGGCATGTAGCTGCTTTCTCGCGTCAGGAGAACTGCTGACGCTTCTGTGCGGCGGCACCGGCGAGGAACGAAATGTCGTTGCCGGTCGAGACATATCCGGCACCCATCTCCAAGTACTGACGAATCAGGTCCGGACGACCGCCCATACCACCGATTCCCACAGTCTTTCCGCCGGCCTTGCATGCAGCGATGACGCGCAGGTACGCCTGGTGAATCTTCGGATGATCCACCTGCCCAGCGACACCCAGTTCGACGCTCAGATCGTTGGCGCCAACGAGCACCACATCGACTCCCTCGACGGCCGCGATGTCCTCGGCCGCGTCGAGACCCGCCTGAGATTCGATCATGACGATGACCATCGACGCCTGGTCCAACTCGCGCACGACTTGTTCAGCGGGAAATGTTCGATAATGCAGTTGGGGGGCTGCCCCGGCAAGCGAGCGCTCACCGAGCGGCGCGTGCTTGACGGCTCGAACAGCGGCCCGCGCTTCGTCGGCAGACGCAACACCCGGAACGACGATTCCCATTGCGCCGGAGTCCATCACGCGTGCGATGAGCGCCGGATCGAGGTCAGGAACGCGGACCAGAGGGGTGACACCGAGATGATTGCACGCCATACATATCTGGCCTGCATCCTGAAGTGAGAAACTGCTGTGTTCGAGGTCGATGTAGACGGTGTCGAAACCCGCGGTATATGCGATCGACGCGATATCGATTGTCCGGACGAGGCGTACGGTCATCGAGTAGACGGGTTCGCCTCTGGAGAGCTTCTCTTTGGCGAAATTGTGCAGTAGAACTGGGTTTTCGTCGCTCATGTACTGTGGTCTCCTGTTTGATCTGTGTGTGTTCAGCCGAACAAGGCGGGCAAGTCGCTCGCTTCGTCGTCGAACCCGTAGACAGACTTGACTTCCAAATATTCCTCGAGGCCGAGCCTGCCCATCGAGCGACCGATTCCGGATTGCTTGTAGCCACCCATCGGTGTGTGGGAGTCCGTTGCTGCGCCGTTGACACTGATGCGTCCGGCGCGAATGCGGTTCGCCACCTTCTTGGCGTTCACGAGGTCGCCCCCGAACACGTAGCCACCGAGGCCGTAGGGGGAGTCGTTGGCAATGTTCACTGCTTCGTCCTGGTCGCGGTAGGGAAGCACGACCAGAACGGGTCCGAATACCTCCTCGCGGGCGATCGTCATCTTCGGTGTGACTCCGGTGAACACCGTCGGTTGCACGAAGTAGCCGCGGTCGATGCCCTTCGGTCGGTCGACGCCGCCCGTTTCCAGCACGGCGCCCTCGTCGATGGCGGTCCGGATCAGATCCTGGATGGATGCGAACTGGGCAGCGCTGACGACCGGTCCCATGGTGGTCGAACTGTCCAGTGGGTCACCGATGCGGAAGCGTTCCGCCTCGTCGAGGAGGAACGGGATGACTTTCTCGATCTGGCTCTCGTGCACCAGCATTCGGCTGGGGGCGTGGCACGACTGGCCGGTGTTGACGAAGCATCGCTGGATGTTCCATCGTGCGGCCTTCTCGAGGTCGGCGTCCGGAAGGACGATGTTCGCAGACTTGCCGCCCAGTTCGAGGCATACCCGCTTCACAGTGCTTGTCGCCGCTGCAGCTCCCACGAGCTTGCCGGCACCGGTGGATCCGGTGAACGAGATCATGTCGACGTCGGGGTGATGGGACAGCCGGTCACCTACTTCGCGACCGGTACCACTCACCAGGTTGAACACGCCGGCGGGGACACCGGCTTCGTGGAGCACCTCGGCCAAAAGTACGCCGCTGGCAGCGGATTCGACGCTCGGTTTGGCGACGACGGTACACCCGGCCGCCAAGGCGTAGATGATTTTGATGACGCCCGTCTGAACCGGCCAGTTCCACGGCGAGACCAACGCGCACACGCCGATCGGTTCGCGACGAACGATCGCTGTGCCGACCCTCGACTCGAACGGATAGCCGCGCAGGATGTCGCGGGCAACCTTCATATGATCGGCCGGTCCTGCGACCTGTGCACGGTTCGAGACCGGAATGCCGACCTCCTGTGCGATGAGCTCCGAGAATTCGTCGAGGCGCGACTCGTACACCTCGATTATGCGGTCGATCAACGCGATTCGACTCTCGACAGAGGTCTCGGAGAAGGTAACGAATGCGCGCCTCGCGGCCTCGACCGCGAGGTCAGCGTCTGCAACGCCACCGAGTGCGACGGTGGCGAACGGTTCCTCGCGCGTGGGGTCGATCAGTTCGAGCTGTCTGGGTGCGATGGGCTCGACCCATCGACCGTCGATGTACAGGTGCGGGTACTGCCTCATGGTCGAGCCTTCCTCGGGGTAGATGTCACGTCGGGTGGCCTAGCTGCTGTGTGTGTAGCCCCCATCGCACGCAATCGTCTGCCCTGTCACGAATGCGGACGCAGGTGTAGCCAGGAAGAACATGATTCCGACGAGATCGGTCGGCACCATTCCGCGTGGAATGCACTGAAGCGACTGGGCGCGCTGGCGCACCTCGGCCGTGGGGTTGATGACTCGCTCGACCTCGGTGGCGACCGACCCGGGACGAATACAGTTGACGGTGATTCCGTGGGGACCGAGCTCGCGCGCCAACGAGTTGGTCATACCGATCAGTGCGGACTTCGAAGTCACGTAGTGCAGGTAGTTCACCGTGCCGCGGGTCACCGCATCGGAGGAGATGTTGACGATGCGACCGAAGCCCGCCTTGCGCATGTGAGCCGCCACTGCCCGGACGCAGAGGTAGGTCCCGGTGATATTGACCCGCAATACTTGTTCCCACTGTGCGACGGGAATTTCGTCGAAGGGTCCCTTTTCGATGGTCGCGAACACGGATGCGTTGTTGATGAGTACGTCGACACGGCCCCACTTCGCGACGACGGTATCCACCATGGCACCGACGGCCTGCTCGTCGGCGACATCGACCCGCACGGCCAACGCGACTCCGCCTGCGTTCTCGATCTCGCCGACGACAGACTTCGCCCTGGCTTCGTCGAGATCTGCAACGACGGCCAGAGCCCCGGCTGCAGCGAACTGTCGTGCGATCTCACGTCCGATGCCTTGTCCCGCACCGGTCACGATGACCACCCGATCTTCCACGCTGAAGTCGCGCGCCGAAGCGGGAACTCCCGAATCCTGTGGGGCGTGTGTGAGCGCTGTCGTCATGTCGTTCCTTGTCGAAGTCGCGGTGTGTTGTGTCTCGGTGACTGCGGGATTGTGACCCGCATCTATCTATTATTGGACAATATCCCGAACTGTGGGATATTGTCAACGGAGTTCGGATCGAACATCCACGTGGTGAAGGAGCAGAACATGCGAGTGAGTAGGGCATCGGAGACCGGTGAGGAAGCCGTCGGCACAATGCGTGAGGGAAAGCTCGAACAGAAGCATCTACTGTTCGGTGTGGACGGCTCGCCCAACAACTACGACCTGAACACCGGCTACACCGGTAGCGGTGGGTGGAGAACCCCGCGTCACCGGCACGACTTCGATCAGGTCCGTTACGTCGTCGAGGGTCGGCTGCCGTACTCGGAGACCGACTACCTGGAACAGGGTTGGGTCGGCTACTTCCCGGAGAGTGTCCATTACGGACCGCAGGAACGTGAAGAAGGTTTGCGCACACTGGTTCTGCAGGCAGGTGGAGCCAGCGGCAACGGCTATCTCTCTGTGGCGCAGCGTGAGGCGACCAACGCCGAGCTGAACGAAAAGGGTGTTTTCAAGAAGGGGCTCTACCACTACACCGATGAGAATGGCGTGGAGCAGACCTCGGACGGTTCGCAGGCGATCTTCGAACACGCCACCGGCCGCAAGCTCGAGTTTGCTCCTCCGCGATACACCGACGTAATCGCCATGAACCCAGAGGCGTACGACTGGATCCAGCAGGGTGACTCGGGCGTGTGGGACAAGTGGCTCGGTAACTTCACCGAACGCAACCTCCGCCTCGGGTTCGTCCGCCTGGACGCAGGGGCGACCTACGGGGCCGGACAATTCTCGTCGATCGAGATTCTCTTCCAGCTCGACGGCAACGTGCTTGTCGGCGGCGAAAAGTACGGTGCCGAAACAGGTTACGAGTTCCTGGCCAACGAGGGGCCCGTGACCATCGAAGCTGTCGAGCCCACAGAATTCTTCCGCGCGGTACTGCATACCTTCTGAGCCTGCTTGCGCCGCATGCTCGCGAGTTGGACGGCCGGCGACGGGACGACATTCCATCACCGGAAAGTAGGCTGAGAACACCATGACTACCCAACTCGGCGACTCTCGTTCGTCCCAACGAGCAAGGGCGGCTATCGCCGCAGTCCCCACCGGTGTATTCATCGGTGGGGAATGGGGAGAAGCGGCATCCGGTGACCGTTTCGAGGTCATCAATCCGGCAAATGAGCACGTCATAGCGACGGTAGCGGACGGAGGGCCGGGGGACGCGCGTCGTGCCATCGAGGCCGCGGGCCGCGTCCAGAAGGAGTGGACCAGGACCTCTCCCCGCGAGCGGAGCGAGCTCCTGCGCCGGGCGTACGAACTGATGCTGCTCGAGCAGGAGGACCTCGCACACATCATCACCAGCGAGATGGGCAAGCCCATCGAGCAGGCGAGAGACGAGGTCGCCTACGCAGCCGAGTTCTTCCGGTGGTTCTCGGAGGAAGCCGTTCGCATCGGCGGCGACGTCACAACGACGGGTGACGGAAAGAATCGCATCATCGTCTCTCGTGAACCTGTCGGACCATGCGTTCTCATCACGCCGTGGAACTTCCCCCTTGCGATGGCTACGCGCAAGATCGGGCCGGCCATCGCGGCAGGATGCACCGTGGTGTTCAAACCCGCGAATCTTGCACCGCTCGCGTCCCTCGCACTAGTGGACATTCTTGTTCGGGTCGGCCTGCCCAAGGGCGTCGTCAACGTCGTGTGCACGACCGATGCTTCGGCTGTCGTGTCGCCGTGGATGGCCAGTGGAATTGCCCGCAAGATCAGCTTCACAGGCTCGACGGCGGTCGGTGTCAGGCTTCTCGAGCAGGCGTCCCAGCACGTCATGCGGTCGTCGATGGAGCTCGGCGGCAACGCTCCGCTGATCGTGTTCGAGGATGCGAACCTGGATCGAGCCGTGGAAGGCGCGTTCGCGGCCAAGATGCGGAACATGGGCGAGGCGTGCACGGCGGCCAATCGCATTCTCGTGCAACGATCGGTCGCAGATGAGTTCGCCAGGCGGCTGGCAGCGCGGTTGGGCGCGCTCACGCTCGGGGACGGCGTCGACGCGGGTACGGAAGTCGGCCCTCTCATCGATGCGAAAGCCCTGGCGAAAGTCGAGGATCTCGTCGGCGATGCCGTCCGCGGAGGAGCCGAGGTGATCTGTGGCGGTACGAGGCCGGACCGTCCTGGCTACTTCTACTTGCCGACTGTTCTCGCCGACGTGCCTGCCGACGCGGACCTCATGTCCGAAGAAATCTTCGGGCCCGTGGCTGCCATAGTTCCGTTCGACTCGGAGGACGAAGCCGTGCGTCTCGCCAACGACACCCCGTGGGGTCTCGCTGCGTACCTGTTCACCCAGGATGTCGATCGAAGCTTCCGGGTCGGGGATGCCCTCGAGGTCGGCATGGTAGGTCTGAACACGGGCATCGTGTCCAATCCTGCTGCGCCGTTCGGCGGCGTCAAGGCGTCCGGTTTGGGGCGCGAGGGTGGACGGGTAGGGATCGACGAGTTCCTCGAGTACAAATACATGGCGATACCGCGCGCCTGAACGGCACCGGAATCCGTCCGGCACGCAGAACCTGCAGTGCCGACTTCACGGAGACGACGGCACCGACCGTCGGCGCAAGCACCTTTCGGGCTTGCACCGACGGCCGGCACATAGTCGGATTGGGACTCAGACGAATGTCGCGGTATCGATGACGAATCGGTAGCGAACGTCGGAGGCGAGCACTCGTTCCCACGCGTCGTTGATCTTGTCCGCGGAGATGACTTCGATGTCGGCTCCGAGATGATGCTCGGCGCAGAAGTCGAGCATTTCCTGAGTTTCGGCGATCGATCCGATGGCCGATCCTGCAAACGTTCTGCGGTGGGGGATGAGCGAGAAGACCTGCAACGGAAGGGGTTCTGCAGGAGCACCCACATTGACCATCGCGCCGTCGACGGCGAGCAGGGACAGGTGTGCGTTCAGATCGATCGAGGCGCTGACGGTGTTGATGATCAGATCGAACGTGGACGCGAGCTTGTCGAATGTGTCCGGGTCGCTGGTTGCGTAGTAGTGGTCGGCTCCCAGTCGAAGTCCGTCCTCCTGCTTCTTCAGCGACTGCGACAGAACCGTCACCTCGGCACCCATCGCGTGGGCAATCTTGACGGCCATGTGGCCCAACCCGCCCATGCCGACCACCGCGACCTTCTTGCCGGGACCTGCTCCCCAGTGGCGGAGCGGCGAATAGGTGGTGATCCCGGCGCACAGCAGAGGCGCGGCGGCGTCGAGGGCGATGCCCGCGGGAATCTTGACGACGAAATGTTCGGTGACGACAACCTGCTGGGAGTAGCCACCCTGGGTCGTCGTGCCGTCGCGGTCGGTGCCGCCGTAGGTCTGAATATTGCCGACGAGGCAGTACTGTTCCAACCCTTTGACGCATTGGGCGCATTCGCCACACGAGTTGACCATGCACCCGACTCCAACGCGATCGCCGACGGCGTGCGTGGTGACCTCGGATCCGACTTCGGCCACCGTTCCTGCGATCTCGTGACCGACGACCAGCGGGTACGGCACCGGGCCCCATTCGCCTCGCGCGGTGTGAATATCGGAGTGGCAGATGCCGGCGAACTCGATGTCGATAAGGACGTCGTGCGGTCCGAGATCGCGGCGCTCGATCGTGATGGGGGACAGGGGCTGGTCGGTTGCGGTGGCGGCGTAGGCCTTCACGGAAGTAGTCATGTGATCAGCGAACACCGTGGACGGCGATCGAGGGAGTCTCTGAGAAAGGGTGTACCGGCAAGGTGCCCTTCGTCGACGCTCGACCGCCGGCTCCGGGCTCAGTCGAGAGGCGCGACGAAGATCCGGAATTCCTTACGCTCGGTGTGGATCTCCCACAGAGACTGTGCGAGGGCATCCGGCTCGTGCGAGGGCTCACCTGCACCAATTCCCCGCGGGATGATCAGCTGACCGACGTGCAGACCCTCGGGTGCGAGGGCATCGTGCAACAGTTGCGCGTAGGCGCTTTCCCCGGCGAACGCGATCGAGGTGCCCGCGACGGAGGCTCCGGGGCGAACAGCGCTCGACCCGTTCACGAACAGCACCGTGCCGCGCCCGAGGGTGCGCATTCCGGGCAGCACGTGTGTCACGGCCGTGACAGGACCGTAGATCGAGAACTCCACCGGACCGGCCAGATCCTCGGCGCTGGTTTCCAAGACGGGCTTCATGAACTCCTTGGCCGGCACGGGGCTGTATTGCAGTACCTCGATCGGGCCCAAATGCTCGACTGCTGAATCCAGTGCTGCCGTAAGCGATTCAGCATCCCGTACATCGGCGGCGAAGCCACGGGCGGTGATCCCTTCGTCGACAAGTCGGGCGGCGATGCGGTCGACGTTGTCCTGGTTCCTGGAAATCAGCGCTACTGCGAGTCCTTCGCGTCCGAAGCGGCGAGCCACGGCGGAGCCGAGACCTTCACCCGCACCGATGATTGCGATCGTGGTCATTTGTCTTAACTCCTCGTGTTGGGTTGTGAGTACCGATTCCTGTCCTTCCCACACTGTCGTGTCGACGGCCGAGTGGCAAGTTCGATGCCGGCGGTGACCTGGTCTTTCGTCCACTGAGTGGTTCCCTGTCAGTACACCCCACAGCAGGGACTCCCGCCGTCACCGTTCCCGCTGTTTACTCGACCCCGTGCCCCTACGACAAACGCCTTCCATGAGGACTTCTCGTGCAGAGCGCTGAGGTGCCGCGTCAGCGGTTCGCTCGGGCCGGGTCTCGAATTGCAGTCGGCCGTGCTGCTGTGACTGCAGTCGTCGTCCTCTCATTGTCTGTATCGGCGCCGATGCACTGCACTGCAACCGACCTGGTTACTGCTCCGAGCGCTGTCGAGAGTGCGGGACCATCTGCCGCGACGGCCACCGAAGTGTCAGGATTCGACGCGGCTCGCCTCGAAGTGCGAATGCGCACGGCTACCGAGGTCGGGGCGCTGAACGGTGCGCGAGTGTCTATCGCTTTCATGGACCGTGTCAGCAGGAGCCGGGCCACCAACGGCAACGAGGAGCCCATCGAAACCGCATCGGTGTCGAAGCTCTTCATCGCGGACGATCTGCTGTTCCGTGACGATCGAGGTGAGGTCGATCTGAGCGGAAGTGACATGGCGCAAATCGACGCCATGTTGCGCTCCTCGGACGACTCCGCGGCCGAGCAACTCTGGAACCGGTTCGGGCGCAACGACATCGTCGAGCGCGTGGCTGCTCGTTATGGGTTGCCCTTCACATCGGTGCGGCCGGGCGACGAATGGTGGCGGACTCGAACCACGATGAACGATGTGGTCACCTTCTACTCCGCACTGATCGACGGTGCTGGTGGTCTTTCGCCCTCTCGGTCGGTTGCGATTCTCTCGAACTTGGAGAACTTTACGCGTTTGGGTGCGGACGGCTACTACCAGCGTTTCGGACTTCCCGACGCGTTGCCAGATGAGAGCGAGCTCGGGGTCAAGCAGGGGTGGATGTGCTGCGTGGGCAGTGACTGGATCCATCTGTCGACCGGGTTCGTCGGTCCAGACCATCGCTACGTCGTCGCAATCGCCTCTCGTGAGTCCGCGAACACGTTCGGCGGAGGTTCGGTCGGTGCGGACCATGCTCGCCGGACCATGACCGCGACGGCGTCCGCGCTGTTTCCCTCGGGCCGAATCGATCTGCGCTGAAACCCCCAAGGTCACACCCTGAGTTCAACTCCGCGTGGTCTCGTCGTTTTCGAGTAGTTCTCGGCTTTGGGAGCGGACGATCACTGCGTTCAGGACTTCTCCGCAGCGAGGGCAAGAGGACCGGCAGTCCCGGACATCGGGCGAGTTCAAACATTGGCCCCACGATTCGAGGACCAGCAACTCGAACGCCGGGTCCATTCCTTTGGTGATCCGAGCCGATCCGCCCGGCTAGGTACACCGACCTACGTCTTCTCGTCGGTGAGCCTGCGCAAGCGACGGGCCTGCACGTCTTTCGGTGCTTCTGTGTCGGCGACCATCGGTGAACCGTGGATTGGAATCGAGGGGTACGTCGGCTCCTGCCGATGTCGCATTTCGCTGCCGATAGGCGCGCTGAAGATCGGGGTGAAGTGAACAGTGCAATGGTCGCGCCTCGGCCGTGGGCGGCGGGCATGCAACGCTCTCGAGCGCTCTGGACACGACGTCGGGTGTGGTTCGACACCACGCCCGACGTCGCTGAACAATTGGGATCGTCGACGGTGTGCTCACCGTTCCAAACGACCGTGGCACCGCGATGCGTTGACGACGGGATCGGTCAGCACACCGGCACCTCGTCACGGGTCACCGACTGCTTCGATGCAGACGCACCATGGATACCCCGACGTGCCCGGTCCATGATCACGAGTGTCGCCAGCGGAGCGAGGAGTAGCACCGCGAACAGTGCACCTACGACAGGAATCGCGGCGGGTCCGTATCCGCTGATCGCCTGTGCGGTTACCCATGTGCCGACCGCGGTTCCGAGGTTGAACATCGATGTGCACAGTGAGGTGGCCAGAGTCGGCGCGCCCTCTGCGAATCGGACCGCCATCGACATGAGCACGGGGTTCGTGCCCAGACCGGCCATCCCGGCTAGTGCGAGAAGGGCGATCGATGGCGCAGCGAACGACGAGAAGACGCTCAGCAACCCGAGTGCGATCACGACTATGACGCCACCGGTCAGCGCGGTTGCATAGGGCGCGCGGTCTGCGAACCGACCGCTGTAGAGCGTGCCGGTGACGGCACCCACGCCGAAGACGGCGAGACCCACGGGAAGAAGTCCGGCGGACAGGCCGGAGCGTTCTGTGAGTAGGGGCGCGATGAACGAGTAGGTGGACATGACGGCAGTCGAGATCAGCACGCATGCTGTCATGACCACCCAGAGTCGCGCGGTGGCGATCGATGCGAGTTGTGACCGCAGAGGGATGACCGTCGACGACGAACGACCACCGGGAACGAAGCGGGCAATCGGCACTGATGCGAGGACGGCAAGTACCGCGAGGATCCAGAACGGACCGCGCCAACCCACCAGCTGGCCGGCGACAGAGCCAAGGGGCACGCCGATCACCGTCGCGAGAATGCCGCCACTGAGGACCAGGCCGATGGCGCGCGCACTGGCGTCCGGACCCGCAACGCGGGACGCGACAGATGCAGCGATCGACCAGAATGCGCCCGTTGCGAGCGCGGTCACGAAGCGGGCCACGAGGACGATGGAGAGGTCGTCTGTGAGTGCAACCACGATGTGTCCGGCGGAGTAGACGGCGAGCGCGAGCAGAAGAGTCGTCCGTTCGGGCATCTTGAGTACCGCCACCGCGATCAACGGGGTGGCGATCATGCCAATCGCGAACGCAGTGACCAGCAGTCCGGCTTCGGAGATGCCGATTGCGAGGTCGGAGGCGATATCGGGCAGGAGTCCGGCAACGACGAATTCCGACGTGCCCATGAGGAACGTACCCATTGCGAGGACGTAGACGAGGAACGGCAAGGACTTTCGTTTATTGGTGGAAATAGACACAGCTGAATTCTCTCGGATGGGGTCGTATAGGTGTCGAGTTCGGACCAGGCGCGGGCGAGATCTGCGTCGGGTCCTGGGGTGGCGATACCGACTTGCCCCCTAGGACAGGAATGCCTTGACCTGGTCCGTCTTCGACACTATTTGCTACGAAGCATCCGTGGAAGGCACGGACAGGGAACCCCATCAGGATCGATCGGGAAATGGAGTATGGCACGGTTGTGGCAGAAATGCCCGAAATTCGAGTACGCCTCATGCGTTCGCGATCGTGGGCGTGCCAAAGCTATTCGCACTAAAGGGTTTTGACCGAACGAGGGTGGTATTCTCGACGATCTATCGCTCATTGGCGGGAGGTAGGGTCTGCCAAAATCGTTGTGCGGCTGCTCGCTCGAATGAAGCTTAAGTGACACAGATCTCGATGTCAGGATTCAGTGACATCGATTGCATTCGGGAACAACTTAGGTGAGCCGCGACTGATAGCGGCCGGGACGGGAGTGGTTGGCACTACACCACATTCCAACGGTCGCCGTCATCCGAACTATCGAGCTACACGGTCATTTCAACTACCGCACGCGTCCAGGTAAGTCAGCACCCCCAGCAGAACTATCAGCACGACAAAGAGCACAACGGTGGGCATCTGAGGGTCGGGTCCGGGTATTTGACCGCGCCGGGTTTCGTTGTCCATGTTTTGTCCTTTGTCGACGTTTGCGGACCGACGCACTTCCTCTTCCCAACCGCTGCGAAGCTGCGGCATCGGCGCGCATTTCACGTCATCGGATGCTGAAGCGGAGAAGCCTGTCGTCGCCGGCGTTTGGGTTACCGCGCCCATCGGTGTTGTTGGTCAGTATCAACAGTGAGCCGTCCGGGGCGACGGTGACGTCTCGCAGCCGCCCGTATGTTCCAACGAGTCGATCGACTACCGAGGCGGGGTCGTCGAGATCCACCTCGATCATGCGTTCGCCCCTGAGATTCGCCATGAACAGGGTGGAACCATCGATAGCGATGCCACTCGGACTGGCCTCACTCGTGGCCCATTGGTGGATCGGATCGACGAAGCCCTCGGTATCCCCGATGCCTTCGATCTGTGGCCAGCCGTAGTTGCTTCCGGGCTCGATGCGGTTCAGTTCGTCCCACGTGTTGGCACCGAACTCGCTTGCGTACAGCACGCCATTTGCGTCCCATGCGATGCCTTGAGGGTTGCGGTGACCGTAGCTGTACACGAATGAGTCCGGGTAGGGATTGTCCGGTGGTACAGCCCCTTCGGGGGTGATTCTCAGGATCTTGCCGGCAAGCGACGAGAGATCTTGGGCCCGGTCACGTTGTCCGGCGTCCCCGGTTGTGGCATACAACATCCCGTCCGGCCCGAAAGCCAACCGGCCGCCGTCGTGATAGCTAGCGGCCGGGATGCCGTCGAGCACAGTGGTTCGTTCACCCAGGGCGAGGGAGCCGGGTGCGCCGAGGACGTCAAATCGGTCGATGCGATTTCCATCTGCGGCCGTCGAATATGTGTAAAGGTCACGTTCGCGGACTGCGAGCCCCAAGAGCCCGGCTTCGCCCGCAGGGGCCACATCAACTGTTCCCGCAGTGCTGCGGTTGCCGTCTGCGCCGAGCTCGATGATCTGTCCGGTGTCGCGCTCGCTGATCAGCATGCTGTTCTCGAAAAATGCTATCGCCCAGGGTGCATCCAAGCCATCGGTCACGACTGAGGCACTGGAGGTCGACGGCAGGTGTAACTCGACGGGCCCCGCGGGCCCCTGAGGTGTCGACTCGTCGTCGGACGACGATGCACATGACGAAAGTGTGACGGTGATGATGGACGCGGCGACGCAGGCTGCGGCGCGGTACGTGGTTCTCATCGGATGCTTGTGGTTGCGGTCGAGCCAGACGTCGGCGTTGTTTGTTGCACAGTTCGGAGTGGGTCGGTCAGGGGAGCCGAAATGGAGTGTCCGGCACCCTCGTGCATTGCTCTGGGAGACGTATCAAGATTCGAACCAACTGTTGCGCTGAATAATTCGCCTTGCACCATTGTGTTGCTCCTGTGGGTAGATCGCGTTGGAGGCGAGCACTGCGAACGAAAGCCGCTGTCGACCGAACTGTCGGGCGGTGCCAGAACCAGGTCCGGCTTCTGTCGCCCACTGGTCTCGTACCGAACCCGTTCTTGCCTGCATCGTCTACGGCCCGTGAGCAGATCTCGTGAGGCATGGCTCGACAGTAAGTGACAATTGGGGCAATTAGGATGCCCTGCTGGTACACCCATATCGGGGGGGGGGGGATTCCACCCGCGGGCGTAGGACAGCTGATCATCTTGTTGCGTGACTCTGCCGCTGCAACCGGAAAGTCATCCTCCCTGCCGCGCCTTCTTGCCACAAAGTGTGCGGTCGAACGAGGACGTGAAGCTTTTCTCAGAATTTCGTTCAACCTATCGTGCTTTGCTTCTCGATCTGTCGGATGTCGCAACATCAGGCAGATTGCGGGCGCAGGCTTCGCGACCATCCGATTGCCGGCAACAGTGGCATTGCCGAGCAACCGGACCCTGCGTCGTCCAACGTGTCGTCGACGACCTGGTTGTCCACCATTCACGATGGGACCGGCGATCGCGTCGAGAATCAGCAGTTCGCTTTCCGTGACCAATTCGAGATGGAAGTCGAGTGAACGTTGCTCGTTCCACACGACTTTGACCACAAAGGCGACACCCCGCCATTGTGGTCGGACACACGAAGAGCCGGTTGCCCAAGAGGTGCCCTGCCAGGGCCTCCCGCATTCCTTCGCGACCGGGTTTGATCAGACGAAGAACACGGCTCAGACTCAGCTCTCTTAGCAGGGCCTCGCCGTGACCAGCTACAAACGAACTGAGGAGTAATCATCATGCGTAGTGTGACAATGTACGCAGCCGGCGATGTTCGCGTCGAAGACCGCGAGAAGCCGACGATTGTCGAGCCCACCGACGCGGTTATCCGTGTCACAGCTACTTGCATCTGTGGTTCGGATCTTTGGCCCTACCGTGGCTCGGAGCCGTTGTACGTGACTCCTCAACCGATGGGCCACGAATACGTCGGTGTTGTCGAGGAGATCGGCGCATCCGTCGAACATGTGAAGGTCGGCGACTACGTCGTCGGATCCTTCGTCGCCTCGGACAACACCTGCGAGATATGTCAGGCCGGCTATCAGTCACGCTGTGTGCACAACGTCATGATGGGTGCGATCGGCACGCAGGCGGAGTACGCACGCATTCCGTTGGCTGACGGAACTCTTGTCGCGACTCCGTCTCATCCGGACGCAGACCTCGTACCGTCCCTATTGGCTGCTTCGGACGTTTTGGGCACGGGGTGGTACGCGGCTGTGGCGGCGGAAGCTGGCCCGGGGAAGACCGTAGCTGTTGTCGGCGACGGCGCAGTCGGTCTGTCCGCGATTTTGGCAGCCAAGCAACTAGGGTCCGAGCGAATCATCGCATTCAGTCGTCACGCAGATCGCCAGAGACTGGCCGTAGAGTTCGGTGCAACCGATATTATCGAAGAACGCGGAAAAGACGGCGCGGCCAAAGTAAAAGAACTTACCGGCGGTTACGGTGCGCATGGAACTGTCGAAGCAGTCGGCACACAGGAGTCCATGTGGCAGGCGATCGACGCCACACGGCCGGGCGGGTTCGTCGGCTATGTCGGTGTTTCGCATGGAGTCACACTCGAAGGGCTCGGTCTTTTCTTGTCGAGTGTCCATCTTCATGGTGGGCCGGCACCTGTTCGACGGTTCCTTCCCGAGTTGATCGACTTGATTTGGAGTCGAAAGATCAACCCGGGCAAAGTTTTCGATTTGACGCTTACCCTAGAGCAGGCGGCTGAGGGATACCGGGCCATGGATGAGCGTCGCGCTACGAAAGTTTTGCTTACCCTATAGACGGGGAGGCTGATATCCATCCGAAAGCGGAGTTGTGTTGAACTTCTGGCACGGCTGTCGCATCGATGAGGATACAGTGAAGTTCTTCCGGGAAGCATTCCCTTCCGTCTGCCACAATCGACGTGCAAGCCCCCGGTCCGATTTCTCTTTAATCAGTTGGTTTCGACCCGGACTATCGGCAAAGACAGTCGCTTCGCAATGTTATTCCGACCGCCATGGACGCACGGGCTTTACATGGTCAATAAGGGGGACGCCCTCCGGCAACACAGACGGCCCGCGTAGCGTTCCAAAATTCAGATTTATGAAGCGCTGTCCGCTCAAATCCAAACTCCGTTCCGCTTTCTTGCGCCGCCGGTGTCACTCTGATAGCTGTCACACTTGGTGTCGAGTTCGTCCGGTGACTCGGTGCGCCCCGGAACCTCTCGGCCAGACGTAGCTTCGTCCGGCTTCGTTCCAACCCAGAACCCGATCGACATGCCCGCACAACCACTGTGCGGCAACAACTGCGTGTCACACGCTTTTTGACAATGACATCCGGTCCACTCGAGGCAAGAGCGCCCTCGAACAACCTTCGTGCATTTGATTGACAGGAACGAAGAACGACATGAGCAGACGAAAGACCTTGGTGAAGCTCGGCGGCTGCTGTGTCGTCGCTGGGCTGGCTGTGGCAGGACTGATGTTTCCGCTTGTGGGCGGTGCTGGATACGTGTCCTCGCGCGCACTCGACTCGTCTGATACGACTGCCGAGATGGTCGTGAACGGATCGGTGCCGGCAGTGTCGACGATGACCGATGCAGATGGCAACCCCATCGCGTGGTTGTACGATCAGCGTCGGTTCGAGGTGACAAGTAACCAGATCTCCAACGAGATGAAGCTCGCCATCGTGTCGGTGGAGGATCGCAGGTTTGGCGAGCACCGGGGTGTCGACTGGCAGGGCACGCTTCGCGCGGCGGTGACGAACACGACCAGTGGCGAAGTGCAGCAGGGTGCGTCGACGCTCGTTCAGCAATACGTCAAGAACTATCAGCTTCATGTGCTCGCCCGAACCGACGCCGAACGACGCGCGGCAATCGAGACGACGCCGTCCCGCAAGATCAGAGAGATTCGGACTGCGCTGGATCTGGACCGACGGCTGAGTAAGGACGAGATTCTGACTCGCTATCTGAACTTGGTTCCGTTCGGCAATTCGTCGTTCGGCATTCAGGACGCTGCACGGACCTATTTCGGTGTCGAGGCGAGCGCACTCGATATCACGCAGTCGGCCATGCTTGCGGGAATGGTGCAATCCAGCTCGGCACTCAATCCGTATACGAACGAGGCCGGAGTCATTGCGCGTCGAAATGTGGTTCTCGACACGATGATCGAAACAATCCCCGACCGCATGAATGAATTCCGGGCAGCGCAGCTCGAGCCACTCGGAGTACTCCCTGAGCCTCGGACACTCGAACGCGGATGCATAGCTGCGGGTGACCGAGGTTTCTTCTGCGACTACGCGTTGGACTACCTCGAGGATGCCGGGATCAGTCGGACGGATATAGCCAACGGCGGGTATCTTATTCGCACAACACTCGATCCTGAGGTCCAGGACTCGGTAAAGGCCGGGGTAGTGGCAAATACCAGTCCGAGCGCGAATGGGGCGGCGTCGGTGATGAACGTGATCGAACCGGGTCGGGACGATCGGCGGGTTCTCGCCATGGCCAGTAGTCGTACTTACGGACTGGACAGCGCATCGGATGAAACTGTGCAGCCACAACCCTATTCCTTGGTGGGTCACGGCGGGGGATCGATGTTCAAAATTTTCACAGCGGCCGCCGGGCTGGAAGAGGGGCTCGGGATCCGGTCGTTGCTGAACAATCCTCCACGAGTCGAGATGGAAGGCCTCGGAAACGGAGGTGCCCGGGGGTGCCCGCCCTCGACATATTGTGTGGAGAACGCGGCACCCACTTCGCCGCGTCTCAGTCTGACAGATGCTTTGGCACAGTCGCCGAACACTGCTTTCGTAGACCTCATTTCACGGGTCGGTGTCACCCCAACCGTCGACATAGCGGTTCGTCTCGGTCTCCGGTCGTACGACGAGCCGGGGTCGTCCGGAGGTGAGCAAAGCATGGCGGATTTCCAGAAGGACCAGAATCTCGGATCCTTCACCCTCGGACCGGCGTGGATCAATCCGCTCGAAATGGCAAATGTCGGTGCGACTTTGGCCTCCGGTGGAGCGTGGTGCGCACCGAATCCGATCGATGCTCTGTACGACCGCGACGGGGTGCCTGTTCCTATCCCTCGAGATGCGTGTGAGCAGGTCGTCGATCCAGGCTTGGCGGACACGCTGGCCGTGGCGATGAGCAGGGACGATCAACCGGGAGGTACGGCGGCGGCCGCCGCGGATGCGGTGGGATGGACACTGCCGATGTCAGGTAAGACGGGAACGACGGAGTCGAACATGTCTTCCGGATTCCTCGGATTTACGAACCGTTTCGCTGGGGCCGTTTACACCTACGGTGATTCCCCGAATCCAGGGCAGCTCTGTTCGTATCCGGTTCGGACGTGCCAATCCGGAAATCTGTTCGGCGGCAACGAACCTGCTCGGACCTGGTTTCAGGCCATGGACCGAGTTGTTCCCGAGTTCGCGTCGGTGTCTTTGCCTACTTCCGACGTTAGATACGTCGACGGCACGGCGCGGTGGCAGAACCGTCTGGCCGAATAGTTGTCGTCGGTCTCTGCCGCCAAGTGTTGTGCCGTTCCCTCGTTGTGGCGGACAGTTTGGTTCCGTTGATTCCGTTTCGCATGGACTGACGAATCGGGAACAATGGGGGACTTCCCCGACCTCGTTGTGGTTACCACCTCCGATCAAATCGATCATCGTAGCGATGTCCTCGGAGGCCGACGCTCGGTCGAAGTGGCCCCTGCGGCATCGGGTTAAGTTCTGCTGACAGTTCGTAAATCCAGGTCCTAGGCCAGGAGCTCAGCGCTGATGCCGGGGTGCCCTGACAGGGTCTTCCACCTCTGCAGCTGGTGGGCTTTCGGGCAAATTGTGAAGCGGGCATTGACGGCTCTTCCCAGATGAGGGTGTAGGTCGGCCGGGCGCGTCGGTCCGCAGGTAGACGTCGAGGTCTCCCGACGATGGAGGTTCCTACGCCATCCATCCGAAAGGCCTCGACGTGACCGACGCTACCCCGCCGGCCGGCTTCGGCCGCCCTGACCTGACCGCCTTCGCGTCTCATCCCAATCGACCCTGATCGAGTCTGCTGACCCCCTCGACGAGAACGCAGCGACATCACAGCCACCCAACCCCGACCGTCCGGGAAGCCGGGACACGTCACATGGCCTGTGCTGCGGGCGTGTCGAGTGGGTCGTCCAGGGGCGACGCAGGAGCGTCGACGCGACGTGCTGAGAGGTGGTTCCAGTCGAGCACTAGGACACCGGCTACAGGCATGGCGATAGGTCAGGAACGGCGTCGCTCCCTACGCAGGAGGGAGCGCAGAGTCTCGGCGTTCGCGTAGCCGACCCGTAGCGCGATCTCGGCGGAGGTGAGGTCCGTGGTTGCTGAGAGGTGCCGAGCTCGTTCGATGCGAAGCCGTTGGACGAAGCCGAGCGGAGTGAGGTTGAGCGCCGCACGGACTCGTCGTTCGAGGGTGCGCCGGCTGGTGCCGAGCGACTGCGCGACGGAGGCGACGTTGAACGGTTCGTCCAGGCGGGCGCGCACGAAGCGTTCGAACTCGACGACGATCGGGTCCTCGTGCCGGAGATGTTCGTAGGCGACGAAGGCCGCCTGCGACGGACGCTCGTCGATGATGAGGAGCTTGGCGACATGTTGGGCCAGGTCGGGGCTGATCGATCGCACGAGTGAGAGCGCGAGGTCGATGTGGGCGAACGCGGCGCCGGCGGTGACGAGGTTCCCGTCGACCACGACCATGGTGTCGAGATCGAGGGTGACGGTCGGATAGCGCTTCAGGAACTCCGGCCCCAGGAACCAGCTGGTCGTCGCCCGCCGATGATGCATCCGTCCGGTCTCGGCGACAGCGAACACGCCGGTGCACGCCGCGGCGATCCGGGTGGTCGCGTCGTCGAGGCGCCCGAGCGAGGCGATGACCGAACGAGCATCTCGGCTCTGGAGGGCGTCGTTGGTAGCGGCGGCCGTGAGGGTTCCAAGCGCAGGGACGACGACCACGTCGAACTCTGCGGACTCCGACAGCGGGTGGTCCACCGACAGGGTCATCGATGCCGTCGTGGTCACTCTCCGTTTCGGTCCGAGTATGGCGAGTTCGATCGGGTCGATCCGCGGGTCGACATCGCCGCGGGCTCCGTCGGCCACCCGCACGATGTCGATGACCGACGCGACAGCCGAACCGAAGCAGCCGTCGATCGCGATCAGTCCGATACGCATGGCGCGAACAATAGCAATACTGCCGTATACGCCACTTCTCACATGCCCTTGCTCGTCATACGCTGAACTCGCTTCACCAAGAAACCTCGACACCTAGGAGAACCCCTCATGTCCACACCCGCATCACTTCCGTATGCCTTCGTCGCCAAGATCGTCGCGGCCGATGGACAGCAGGACGCGCTCGCCGATCTGCTCGCCGGCGCTGTCGCGCTCGCCAACGAAGAAGTAGGAACGATTGTCTGGTTCGCGGTCAGGACCCACGCCGACACCTTCTGGATCTTCGATGCATTCCCCGACGAGGCCGCTCGCGACGCCCACGCCAACGGCGCCATCGTCGCAGCCCTGATGGCCAACCAGCACCTCCTCGGCGCAGCACCCGAGATCCTGGCGGCCGACGTCCTCGCGTCCAAGCTCCCGTAGTCCGCCAACGCACGAGACGATCGCGCCCCGCCGAGCCGTCGCCAGGTCGCGACGCAACGCCACGCTGCGTTGCCGAGCGGTGCGAGGCCTATCGGCACACGGACAGGATGCCGGCCGCGAGCGCTCAGCCGGCGAGGGTTCCGTCGCAGAGGAGAGCGACGTCGGTGTCGGGCAGAGCCGTGGGGCCAGCGCATCGCGCGACCACCAGAACCGAACCGCCCCTGCCCTGCGTTTCCGCAGGTCAGGGGCTGTTCGCCGGAGCCGCCTGTCGGAATCGAACCGACGACCTAATCACGTCGGCTTTGCGTCTATCGCTTGATGCGCCCACTGGGCGAACGAGCCGCTGACCTGCGCAAACGCCGAGCGTGGGGGACGCCGCCATCCGGTGGTGACCGACGACGACCGACCAGTACCGACCGTTTCACCGGCGCTTGCGGCGGCGTCGAAGCCGAGCAAGCTCCATTCCTTTAGCTCACCGCGCCCTCCTCCTCGCCGGTCCCGTCGTCGTCGAAGACGTTTCATTGACGAGGTCACCGCGCAAACTGCGGAACTGGAGAGCTTGATTGCGCTTGTCCGGCGGGCAGATCGGCCGAGAGTTCGCAACCACCACTTCTCTGCGATAGGGGGTTGGACTTTGTCAACGCACCTCAGCGGAACACACTGGTGTGCACTGTCGAAGATCGGGTCTGGCAACTTTCACCGAGCGCGATCACAGCGAAGCTCGCAATAACCAGGCTGAAGTCGGGTGGCGGACCCTGGCCATCGGATCGAACCGTCATACTCGGCAGACGTAGAAGAGCTCGTCGACGGCCTGCGGTTAGGTCATTTTGGTTCAAGAACCCCGCGCCATTTGCCGAGCAAGCCAGCGTTGCGACGTACAGATGCGGCCTGGCATCCCTCTTCCCAAAAGGTAGACGGGTTGGGTGGATCGACCGAATCGCATTGCGCTTCGTCACTCGGCAAGTAATCGTTCAGGCGGGCACCGTTGGCTAGTCAGCCGGGTCGCATTTAGGGTGGAGCAGCGCGTTTTTCCTGGCCTTTTTCGCACGGTACATCTCGGCGTCGGCAGTTCTGAGCAGAAGCAGTATTTCCTGTTCAGAGCTATCGGTGCGTACCTCGCTGATCGCCGACCCCACGCTGACAGTTACACCAGAAATTATCTGAGCGCTGGTCAGCGCTGTCACCAGGTCTGCGACTCGACGTTCGGCTTTGCCCAGATCTGCGATCGTCACGCACGCGAACTCGTCACCGCCGAGGCGGGCGACCACCCATTCCTTCACCATCGATGCGCGTAGATGTTCGGCCAGATCCAGTAATACCGCGTCGCCGGTGTGGTGACCGAAATTATCGTTTACGCCCTTCATGCCGTCGACGTCTATGACCACTGCACAGATCGCCATCTGTCGGTTTGTCGACGTTGTGATGATGATCGCTTCGATCGCAGCGAACAGCCCTCGACGATTCCTCAGGCCAGTCAAGGGGTCCACCAAGGAATCGCGCGCTCGGGACCGAAGTTCGCCGACGTACACTATGAGAACCAACGGTGCTGAGAACATCAGCAGCATGGTCAGCGTATGCGCCACAACCACCCACCAGCTAGCTGCATCGTTCAGTGCAGCCCTAACCGCGATGATGCCCAGAACGACTACCGAAGACGCTATGTGAGTCCAGCAAGCCATTGGCGAAACAGCAATGACTGCGAACGTGGTGACTACTGCGAACAGAACCGTCCCACCAATTGCCGTCAATAAGTCCTGTTTCAGGAGTAGGCAGACTGTAATAGTTATGTCGGCGTAGATGACGAATGCAACTAATGTTTTGGGGCTGGGCCAAGAACCGACGAACCACCGCGCGGCAATTGGGAGTGTCGTGAGGCTGATCAGGACCACCACGGGGACGCCGAGGCCTGTGTACTCCTCCGATGGTGCGCTGACGAACCCGATAATTCCGATGATGAGCGTCGCGACACCTGCAAGGTACTGTGTCAGCTTCGCCCGCCCCGCGGGGAGTTCGTCGAGGCCTAGCCGACCGACAGGTCGATCTGAAGTTAGTGCCCACGACCGTAGTGATGCCGTGAAGCGGGCAAGTACGGCGATCATGAGAACCTCTGGTCGAGAATGCGAGCCCCCGCAAGCTGTGCAACGACAACCTAGCAGAATCGCACCTTTCGCATCTGTAAACACATATGTTGACAGATTGCGCCGTTAAAAACAGCTCGAATGGCAGGCGTCGATCCTTTTGGTGCTCGGTGCTATGTCCGGATGCATTGGAGCGGTACAACGTCGCATGCTCGTTCCGCTACCTCTGCCACCACCCGCGCCTATACTGCCGGACACGAGTGCACCTGTGTCGCTGGTGGAGACCAAGCCGCCGTGAATCTGAGCACCGTCAACCTGGTCGGTCTCGCACACCGCCGCTGCAATTGCGAAGCGTTGAACGAAGTCCTCGATTTCGGCACCGGTCAGCTCGTGCGGCGGTAGTCGCTCCGGGAAATTCCGACGACACCAAGCTGAGTGCGCCCGGTGTGTGTGCCGACGTCGATTGGATTAAACTGGCGTCCAGGGTGATTCAGCTATACCCAGGTCGATACCCCGCCGTCCTGGGTAGTCTTCGACCACTGCGTCATTGCCTCGAGGTCGCCGAGCGCCATAGATCACCACATTGCCGGGCTCGGCGAGCTGTGTGCGACACGAAATGATCGAAGCCGAGCAAGAGGAGTCAGCGGTACGCCGCCGGCCTGTCCCCGTCGGTGTCCGGCTGCGTAATTCCCAGATTCTCGCCGACGTGGGAATCGGGGTCGGCGACGATGCCCGCGATGAAGTTCCCGAGGCTCGCGCGAGAGGTCTCGGTGCCCTTGTAGGGTTCGCCTTTCCGTGTGAGTTCCACATCCGTCACCGTCTCGTCCGTCAGCCAGACCGGGCGGAGGATGGTGTGGGCCAGCGATGACTGCTCGACGACATCCGCGGACTTCCGGTTCCTGGGGCGGGTCGCCCCGGCGCGCTGGTAGTCCCAGGTGTTGAAGGGCTCCGGCAGCTCGTCGTAGATGCCTCCCGCGTTGATAGTGACGATTCGTCGAACGCCGGCCTCCTCCGCAGCGTCGACCACTGCGGCCGTGGTGGTATCAAGGTCTTCGCCGCCGAGGGCGACGATCACGATGTCCTGGTCGATCATCGCCGCACGGAGCGCGTCCCGGTCGTGTGCGTCACCTTCCACCAGCGTCATGGTGTCCGTCGCGATGCCGTCGAGGCGATGCGGCCGGCGCAGGAACAGCGTGAGGGCAACGTCTTTCTGCTGGGCCAGGCGAGAGATGATCTCTCGTGCAGACCGGCCGTTCGCTCCGATGATGACGACGTTCTTCATGGGTTACTCCTTCTGAACGGGCGAAGTCGATGCGTGACTGGCAAGCCACACCACGGGCCAGGTCACACTCGGGACGGCCGGCGGATACGGGTGCTAGCTGATGCCGATGGTCTGGCCACCGTCCACGACCAGGGAATGGCCGATCGTGAAACCCCCGAGATCTGAGCAGAGCCACAGGACGGCTGAGGCGATCTCTTCAGGGGTGCCCATGCGCCCGATTGGCTCCTGAGCGATGACCCGCGCTCGCCCCTCCGGTGTGTCACCAGAGAACCGGCCCATCATTGGAGTCTCGATGATGCCGGGGCAGATCGCGTTGATCTGGATGCCCTGCGCCGCGTAATCGAGGGCCGCCGACTTTGTCATACCGAGGATGCCGTGCTTCGCAGCCGCGTAGGCGGACTGGCCTTTGATGCCGATAACCCCGGCACCTGAAGAAATGTTGACGATCGAGCCGCCTCGTTCTGTCATGGCGAGGATTTCATGCTTCATGGAGACGAACACCCCACGCAGGTCGACCGCGATGAGACGGTCCCATTCCTCATCGCCGATCTCGGCAAGGGGCTTCGGCGGTTGCTCGATGCCGGCATTGTTCACCCCGATGTCGATCGGACCGAGAGCGTCGACAGAGGACTTCACCGCGTCCTCGACACTCTTGCTGTCGGTGACGTCGCAGATGGCGATGTGCACGCGTCGGCCGTGCGCTTCGACGAGCTCAGCGGTCTCATGTAGAGGCTTTTTTGTGGTGTCGGTGACGGCGACGTCGGCACCCGCGGCTGCGAAGGCTTCCGCCGTGGCTCGACCGATGCCGCTTCCGGCCCCGGTGATGAATACGTTCTTGTTCGTGAAGTCGAAAGTGACTGGCATGATTGACCTTTCGTGTTTCCGGGGTAGATCTTCGGACCCGCTGTAGGTGAGTGAGAGGCCCCCGGGTAGCCGTGGCTGCTCGGCCGCCTCAGGGGTCGCGCGGGGTGGTCAGGGCACGTTGTGGCCGGCAGCCTGAATCAGTCCGTACCACTCTCCGCGAGTCAGTGCTATGTCCGACCCCGCCGCGGCGTCGGACACCCGTTGCGGCGTGGTCGTTCCAAGGACGACCTGGATCCCGGCGGGGTGGCGGGTGATCCAGGCTGTCGCGATCGCAATCGGGGTGACACCGTACTTCTTTGCGAGCCGGTCGAGTTCGGCGTTCAGCTCGGGATAGTCCTCGGAGCCGAGAAACACACCATCCTGAAAGCCCTTTTGAAAGGGTGACCACGCCTGAAGGGTGATTTTTTTGATCCGGCAGTAGTCGACGATGCCGCCGCCGTCGCGGGTCACGGAGTCCGCTTGCCCGGCCATGTTCGCAGACAGGCCCTGAGCAATGATTGTGGAGTGCGTCAAAGACAGCTGCACCTGGTTTGCGACGAGTCGCTGCGTTACCGCAGTCTCGAGGAGGTCGATCTGCCGCGGTGTGTGGTTGGAAACTCCGAACGCGCGAACCTTCCCGGTGGATTCCAGGTGATCGAACGCACGGGCAACCTCCTCCGGCTCGACCAGCGCGTCGGGACGGTGCAACAGCAACACATCTAGGTAGTCGGTGCCTAAGGCTTGCAGGGATTTCTCTGCCGAGGTCACGATGTGCTCGTAGGACTGGTCGTATCCCCACGGATCGGCGACGATACTGGTCTTTGATTGCAAAGTGATCTGCTCGCGCTCCGACGGACTCAGCTGTAGAGCCTCGGCGAACCGGCGCTCGCATAGGTGCGGACCACCGCCGGGGTGGTTGAACCCATAAAGATCGGCGTGGTCGAAGAAGTCGATCCCCGCCTCGCGAGCCGTCCTGTACAGCTGCCGGATCTCCTCATCGGTACTGCCCGCAATCCGCATCATGCCGGCGACGATGTTGGACACCTGGATATCGGTCGATCCGAACCGGACGGTACGCATAAATCCTCCGTAGGTCTCGTCAAGGGTGATCCGCCGCGTCGCCTCGTTGGGGAAGGATCTGCGGACGGTTGAGCCTGCCGACATGCCATCTCGTGTTCGCAAACGCCACCGCGACGAGAAGCACGTTCGCTTACGCCGGCTTCGCTTTCCACCGTAGGACGATCGGCAGGCAGGGTGGAATACCCTGACAGGGCACCCCGGGCCACCGGCGGCGGTCAGCTGCCGGCGGAGAGCCATAAATGTGGGGGTCCGGATTCAGCTCGACGTCCCGCGACCTCCGATGAACCGGGTGGATTGCGGCCAAGCCGTAATCATGGCCTCACGCCTCACCGTCGCACGAGTTCTTGGATGGGTCGGCGATCAGTTCTGATACTCGAAAATCTGATGCTGCTCACTGCGCCCAGGTGAATCGACGGAGTCCGTCGAGGGTGGCCAGGCGGCCGAAGGCGAGTTCGGGAAAATGTGCGGGAGCGAATGGATCGCCGGTGGAGGCGAGCTCGTCGGCGATGCGGTTGCGCATTATTCCCGCTGCGATGGGGTCGACATCCCACATGCCGATCCATTCGGGCTCGGTGAGTTCGCCGACAGTGTGGAGGGTGTCGCCGAGGAGAAGGGCACGTTCTTTGCCGTCGTGAACGATGTAAATGGTGCTGCCCGGTGTATGCCCCGGTGCCGGCCTGGCGATCAGGCCTGGAATGATCTCGTGTTCGACGGAGAACGGTTCGACGTGGTCCTCGATGGGTGCGATGATTTCGCGTATCCGGGGGTCCGAAGTGGTACCGGTCATGAAGTACGTCCAATCGTCCTGGTGCAGGCGAAAGGTCGCATTCGGGAACGTGATTCGGCCGTCGACGGTAGACCAGCCGATGTGATCCCAGTGCATGTGCGTGAAACAGACGTCCGTCACGTCGGACGGCTCGACTCCAGCGTCTCGAAGATTGTCGAGCATGCTTCCAGTTGTGGTGTCCGCGCCGGAATGAACTCCACCTCCAGCGTCGATCAGGACGACACGGTCTCTGATTCGAATCAGGAACGAGCCGATGTCCAGACGGATGCGACCGGTCTCGTCGGTGGGATGCTCGACGCAATCCCAGATTTTGCCGTCGGGATGGGTGACCGCGTTACCGATCGGTTCGTGTGCGGTGCCATCGATGATGGGCACTATGTCGTGGGTGCCGACTTTCATAGCGGTCTCTTTCGGTCGGGCCTGACGCTGGACTACGTATGCGCGACAGGTCTCCCGGACGCGAACACGGCCGGTGGCCGCGCGCGGTGGGAGACCCGTTCCGTGTCGGTCTGGACCTATGCAGGCTTTTTGGCTCGAGACTTGCGTCCGGACTTCGAAATCGACTGTGACAGAACAACACCGATTACCAATGCTGCGCCTTGAAAAACCGGTTGGAACCAGAAGGGTGCCCCGAGCAGGCTCAGTCCGGAAAATCCGACGGCCAGAAGAACGACGGCCAGCATCGTTCCAGCGACATTGAAGAATCCGGGACGAACGGTGGTGGCACCCAAAAAGGTTGCCGCGAAGGCAGGTAGGAGCAGGTTCGCTCCGAAGCTGGGGTTCGCCGCGCCTGCCAATCCGAGCTGCATTATTCCGGCGAGGGCTGCCAGTGCACCTGCTGCACTGAACATCACGCACTTGATGAGTCGAACGCGTATACCGACCATCCGAGCAACCTGCTCGGAACCGCCAACCGCGTAAACCTTGCTGCCAAATGGTGTCTTCGTCAGAACTATGTACATGACCAGTGCGATCAGCGCGACAATCCACACTGCAGAACCAACTCCGAGGATCTCGGTCTGAACGAAGGTTCGGAAAACCGAGGGAATGTTTTGCGAAAGTGTCATTCCCCCACTGACTCCCACGGTGACACCGCTGACAGCCAAGCCGACTCCCAGTGTCGCAATGAGCGAGACGACCCGCAAGCGAGCCACCAGCAATCCGGAAGCCAATCCGACGAATGCACCGGCGAGCAAGGCAATCGTGACGGTCAACGGCACCGGAAGCCCGGACTCACCGGCGAGCTTCGCCGTGAGTACCGCCGACAGCCCCAAGGTATATCCGACCGACAGATCGAATTCGCCGACGACGAGGACCAGCAGAACCGACAGTGCCAGAAGCGCACTCACGGCCTGGCCCAACGCGAGCCCCTGCAGATTGGCAGTAGTGGGGAAGGTCCTGGGAAGCAGGATCGAGAACAACGCTGTGAGTCCGATGATCAGGGCCAAGATGCTGTGGTTCTGAAACAGCGTCGAGACTTTCCAGGTTCGCGGCGACGACGAGCCGGGTGTACGAACGGCCGCGTCCTCGGATTTCTCCGCCACGGCGTTGTCACTATGCGTAGGTTGCACGGCTGATGTCCTCCAGATTGAGATCAGTTAGTTCTTCGACGATGCGCCCACCGTTGACGACGATGACGCGGTCGCATAGACGAACGAGATGTTCCGGCTCACTCGAGCGGATGATGACGGTGGTCCCGCGGGCGGCCAGTTCGCGCAAGGTGTCGAAAATGATCTCGCGAGTATTTGGGTCGACGCCCACCGCGGGATCGTCGAGAAGCAATATCCGCGGCTCCAAAAGCAGCCACCTGGCGAGGAGCACCTTTTGCTGGTTGCCGCCGCTCAGGCTTGCGTACGGAACGGTCGGGTCGGCCGGACGGATGTCGAGTTCGCGAATCATCCGGTCGACGTCGGACGCGGCTCGGCGCCGATTGGCACCGTAACGTTCCACTCGGGGGAGTACGACGTTGTCGTGCACCGTCATCAGCGCGATGCCGCCTTCGTTGAGTCGGTCGAGGGAAAGGTAGAAAATCCCGGCCCTGATGGCGTCCCGTGCACCGGTGATCGGTGCGTCGTTGCCGTCTATCTTTGTTGTTCCTACATGTGTGGACTCGACCCCGCCTATGAGACGAAGCAGCTCGGAGGCTCCTTCGCCCGATCGCCCCGTCACACCAAGAATTTCCCCGGTGCCGACTGCCAAGGACAGCTCACGGCTGACGTTTCCGGCCAGATTCTCGACGACGAGTGCAGGACGACCGCGACCGCGACCGCGGCTGCGGTCGTGGTCGTGCGAGGAAGCGCTGTGGCCCGCGCCGCCGACCATTGCGTGGATCACGTCGGCCTCCGAGAAATCGTCGGCACCGATGTTGCTGACGAGATTGCCGTCTCGGAGCACGATCGTTCTGTCGCTGTATTCGCGTACCTCGGGCAGGCGATGGGTGACCATCAATACTGACAATCCCCGATCTGCGACACCTCTGACTCGATCGAGTAGTCGCGCGGCCTCGCGAGTGGACAACGGAGCAGTCGTTTCGTCCAGTACCAACAGTGCGCGTTCGGGAGAGATGCCGGCCATCGAAATCACCAGTGAAACCAACGCCCGTTCGCCCGCCGTCAAGTCCGCACAGAGCGTGTTCGGGTGGACCGCGACGTCGAACTCGCGGAGTATGCCCTCGGTCTTTCGCGCCAATGCCCTCCTCTGGACAAAGGTGGCGCCCACGAGGGGAAACCCCGTGTGCAGCGCGGTCATCTCGGCAACCGTCATGTTTGCGATCAGTGGTGACTCTTGGTGAACAACCCGGATTCCGATTTTCCGGGCGGCTACGGGGGTGAGGTCTTTGGCGCGAATTGGGTTGTCGTTGAACGTGACCTGCGACTTCGCATGCAGCGGATTGACTCCGGTCAATGCTTTGACCGTGGTGGATTTACCCGACCCGTTTGCGCCCAGCAGAGACACGATCGAACCGCGCTCTACAGCGAAGTCGATGCCGTGTACTACCTCGTGTTGACCATAGGAGACAGTGAGGTTCCGTACGGCCAATCGCACTGGGGTGGTCACGGCGTGACACCCCACAGTTCGAGGTAGCGGTCGACGTAACCGTTCTCGGCGACCCAGTATTGGTCGGTGACCTCGTCGACATTGTCGATCGTCAAAAGGCGCGATGGCGCGCCCTGGCTGTATCGCAAACGATCATCGGTGACACCGGGTGTCTCCCAGAGGGGCTGACCCGACAGGACCCGGATCATCTGATCCACAGCACCGTAACCGAGGAAGACGTCGTCCTGAACGACATCGGCGGCCTGGATGTTGCCGTCGCGAATGAACCCAAGGTTCTGCGGTGCGCCGACGCAAGACACGAGCGTGACACGATCGGAGAGGCCCGTGTTGCCCATTGCGGGCACCATGTCGGCTGCTGCCGAATCGAACGCTCCGCTGACGTAGTCGATGCTCGGCTCTGCCTGCAGTGCGCTGGCAATTCGCTGGCCGAGGCCGTTCCCGATGTCGGTCACGACAAACTGCTGCGTGTCTTGGACTACGCACTCGTCACAGCGGTCTACTGCTGCGACCATCGCATCGGCGATCGCCGGGGAACTCGGAAACTCTCGGTCGACGGTCGGCAAGAAGTTCGCCGTACCACCGGAGTCCGTGACAATCCACGATCCGAGCTGGTCACCCCACAACGTGTAGTCCGGAGCGACGTCGAACAACACGCCATCGGTTGCGGCAATGCCGAGACCTGCGGCTCCAACCGGAATTCCCCGAGAGGCAGCGAGTTCGATTGCGCCACTGAGCGGAACGGGATCTGTCGCGGCGAGGATGATGGCGTCGACGCCACTATTGATTGCTTGGGTCATCGCTTGGTTTTGTCCGACCGGATCGCCCTTGCCGTCGAACCGGGTAACTGTCCACCCCAGGGCTTCACCGGCTTGTGTCACCCCGTCTGCCTGCCGCACACACCCCGACACGGACCCGGAACAGACCACGACTGCTATCGAGATGTCGGTCGGTGGTGTCGGTGTTTCGGTCGGGCCTGTCCAGTCGGTCACCGGTGCCAGCGCGTCGTCGACGACCGCTTGAAAGGACGATAAGTCCTGCGTCGAGGTCCGGTCCTGGGACGCTGCCTGTGAGTCGCACGCGGTGGTCAGTAGTAGTAGGCCGACGACCGGCACGATCCATTTGATCTTCACAGAGGCTTCTTTCGTGAAATGGGTCCGGAGAGCTACCGGACAGGTGAGGGTCCTTTGAGGAATGCAGCCAGCGTGGATCGCAAATTGTTCAGATGCACATGAACCAGTCAGCGACACGTGTTCGTGAAGATTCATTGGGCAGCACGTCGATCGCTGCCCAATCGACGGCCCGGTGGGACAAGTGGTGTTCTGTGTCACATTCGTGCAGGACTATTAACGCGCCCGGATGTCTCTGTGTCCAATACCGATCTTGAATCATGCATATAGCCGTCGGCTATGCACAATGGTTGCAACGGTTGGGGGCAATTCGACGTTGAGCATCGTCTCGGCAGGAATTCGGGCTGTCGCGCGCTTCGCGAGTAAATTCCGCCGTTCCCTGTAAGTCGTCGACTGCGACACGTTCTGATGTTCGGCCATTGACTTCGGCCGAGTATTCAAGGGTCGTGCTTGCGCCGAAGCGAGGTCGGCAACGCGACTGTTGACAGGCTGTGGTGGGAGTGTGACGATAATGGTCGATTCTGAGGAAAGAGTTTCCCAGCACCCGCCTCGCGGGACGCACTCAGCGTGCACTTCGTCGCCAACGACTGGACGGATGGCACGGACAGTCTGAGGTCCAGGTCGAGCCTGTTCACCAGGGTGATAAGTAGTCAAGGAGGCAAATGAACTACGAGACACTCGACTGGTCCGTCGATGAAGTCGGCATTCTTGTTCTGACACTGTCGAGGCCTGAATATCTGAATGCATTCTCGGTGACGATGGCAGAAGAATTGGAGAGCGCATTCCGGCGTGTGCGCATCGACCCGGCGATACGCGCGGTCGTGGTGACCGGTGCTGGTCGAGCGTTCTGTGCCGGCATGGACCTGGCTGTCGAGGGAAATGTCTTCGGGTTGGACGAGTCGCTGAGTCCGACGGTGTCGGACATGCGCGAGCGGCTGGCCGAGGAGCCGTTCCAATCCGGTGTTCGGGACACCGGCGGGAAAGTCACGCTTGCCATCCATTCCTGCGACAAGCCCGTCATTGCTGCGATCAACGGTGCGGCGGTCGGTATCGGCGCGACGATGACTCTTGCGATGGACATTCGCATGGCCTCCACCGATGCAAAGATCGGCTTCGTGTTCGGTCGACTCGGCATCGTTCCCGAAGCCACGTCTTCCTACTTCCTGCCGAGGATTGTCGGCCTGCAAACAGCGCTCGAGTGGATTTACTCGGCGGATATTCTCGATGCCGACCAGGCGCTGGCGGGTCGGCTCCTCAGATCGGTGCATCCACCCGAGGAATTGCTTTCTGCGGCAATCGAGCTGGCCCGAAAATTCGTCGCCGGGCGTTCGTCGTCAGCCATCGCACTGTCTCGTCGACTGGTGTATTCCGGTTCGGGGTCGGCGCATCCCGTGGAGGCGCATCGACGGGAAAGTTTGGCCATGTGGCACGCCTCGATGGGTGACGGAAAGGAAGGCGTTGCCGCATTCCTGGAAAAACGGAAGCCGAGGTTCTCGGGTACGGCCGCAGACGTACCCGACCTCGGGTGAACGGACTCTCGCGCACTGGCTGCTTTGTCAGTCCTCGGCTGCGCCCTCCGCCATGATTCCGTCGAAGAATATTGCAGAGAACACGCGTGAGAGATCCTCTGCCGAATACCGGCTCTTGCCGGGCACGAACCACCGATGCGTCCACTGGGTCATGCCGAAAATACTGTTTGCTATCAACGTGTTCGACAGATCGGGTCGGAACGTACCGTCGGCAACCCCGAGTGCAATGGCGTCCAGGAAATACTTCTCGATCTTGTGGGTGTTGTCCACCATCTCCTGGGCCCACTTCGAGTCGAGCGATGACACCCGGCCCCAGTCTTCCTGCATATAGACGTACATGTAGGGGTAGTGCTCCACCTGAGATGCAAGCAGCATCGCAATGAGAGCTTCGAGCGTCTCCCGCGGTCGTAGCTTCTTGGCCACGATCTCGTCGGCTCGTGACAAGTTGGTCACCACGGTGCTCGTGATGCACTCCTGGAACAGTTCTTCTTTGCTGCCGACATAGTAGTAGAGCGAAGCTCGGTCGGTGCCGTATGCCGCCGCAACGTCATTCAATGATGCGGCGGCATAACCTTTTTCGCGAAACACTTCTGCGGCGACCCTGAGGAGCCCAGCTCGCTTTGCAGAATAGTCGGCCGAATTTTCGGTCAGCGCGCTCTTACGCCGTTTTGCAATTCCGCTGACTGGTGACTTCGCCACAGCCCTGCCTCGCCTTCGTGACCGTCGCTTCTCGAATGGTTCAGCCAGTATAGGTTCGACAAATTCCGCTACGAGAGGCCACTGTTGACCGGCCTCGCTCGCGCCGTTCTTGCGAGGGGCTCACGGCGTCACTTCCCCGCCCACTGTGGCTTGCGCTTCTCCTCGAACGCTTTCCGGCCCTCGAGGACGTCGGACGATGCGGCGTAGGCCTCGATCATTTCGAACTTGGTCGACAGTGCCACTTCCAACGGGTACGAGGCGCGGGAAAGGACGGCGTGTTTGGCCGCCTGTTGAGCCAACGGCGACGCGGTGGTGAGCTTCTTCGCCCATCTCAACCCGGCCGCATCCAGATCCTCGAACGGGACCACTTCGTTGACCAGGCCGTGAGTCAAGGCGTCCTGCGCCCCCATACGGTCACCGGTCAAGATCAGTGCCATGGCGATGCGATGCGGGAGATGGCGAATTGCCCGATGAACAACGCCGGATTCGCCGATAATTCCGGCTTTGACCTCCGGAAGGCCGAATTGGGTGTTGTCTGCGGCGACGATGATGTCGGCGCACATGGCAAGCTCGAACCCGCCGCCGAGGACGTAGCCTTGGACAGCCGCAATCAGGGGCTTGTTCAGTACTCGAAGCGGTCCTCCCACGCCGGTCAGGCCGCCTCCGAGTGCACGCCGGGATGGGCTCGCAGCCGTACCGCCGCTGATGTCGGCACCTGCGCAAAATGCTCGTTCGCCGGTTGCTCCGAGCACGGCAGCCCAGATATCTGGGTTGTCCTCGATCTCGTCCCATCTATTTGCCAACTGCTCGTCGACTTCGGCCGAGATTGCGTTGAGGACCTTCGGACGGTTCAAGGTGAGGTAGGCGACGTGGTCCCGGACCTCGTAGAGAAGTTCGTCGGACACGGTCAGCTCGTCTTCTGTGTGCGTGGCGTCGGGACGAGCGCGTGGGCCTTCGCGTGGTAATTCTCGGTTCCGGCCGTCTTCTGTTCGCGACGTGAGATCTTCCAGCCCTCGTCGGTCCGGGTGAACTCGTCGTGGTACTGGGCGTACACGATCCCGTCCGGACGATCTCGGTAGTACTTGTGCCACGCGTAGAGAACCGACCGCACTTTCGCAGTGTCCTTGTTCACGAAGTCGATCACGATGTTGCTGACGTGATGACTCGTGCCTGCGAAGAATGCGGCGATTCCAGTCTTATCGTTCGAAAGCACATCGAGGTAGCTTTCTGCGCCGGTGGCACCGTGGGAGGGGCCGTAAGCAACGTACAGGTCCTCGACGAAGAGGGGGAGCATCGACTGGGGGTCGGCTGCGTCGAGATGAAACGCATACTGGAAAAGGACTCGTTCGATATCCCTTTCGTCTACAAGACGCTGTACGACTGCCATAATGTTGTCTTCGTTGACCGAAGTCATGACGCTCCATTCATTCTCAGATGTCGATCCGGTTCCATGGTTCATGTCAGTCTACGGTCATGTTGACAGCTCGTCAACGGTACCGTTGCCTGTGAAGGGAATAGCCTGGGTCGGTGCTGAGAGATCGGAAGTCGGTGCGACGCGGAACGATTCGATCACCGACTTCAGGCCTTCTTCGGCGATGCGGGCACGTAAGGCTGCTACCTCTGGGGTCATGTGGGCCAATGCGTCCGCATCCGCTATACCTCCCAGCGCATTACGAGTTCCCATCGCCTCCATCGCGCGATTGATCGAAACCTTCTTGATGGTCAGCAGGCTGGGCGGCACCTGAGCGATTCTTCGTGCGAGCGAGGCCACGCGCGCTATCAGTTCGCTTTCCGGGACGGCGTGATTCGCCCAGCCCCACTCGACTGCGGTTCGTCCGTCGATGCTGTTGCCCGGAACGAACGCAAATTCCTTGGCCCGTTTCGGTCCGACGAGAGTTGCCCAGACGGGCGAGACGTAACCGGCCCCGATCGGAATGGTGACTTCGGCGATTTTCGCGTTCTCGGTAACGATGGTGATATCGGTGAAGGTGGCCAGCTGCGTTGCTCCGGCGACGCAGTATCCGTGAATTGCTGCGATAACCGGCTTGGGGTGGTCCCAGATGGCGAGATACCGATCGATATTCCTCTGCAATCGGGTACGGTCGGCCACGGGGTCCGCGGCCGTGGTCGGCGCGACTTGTCCAAGGTCGTATCCGGCGCTGAAGCCTTTACCCTCTCCCCGGATGGCGATCACCGGTTCGCCCGAATGTTTCAGCCGCGCAAGTGCGTCGGAGAACTCGTCGAGCAGTTCGTTGGACAGTGCATTGGCCTTGTCCGGTCGATTCAGCACGATCCAGGACACGGGTGAATCGTGCTCGACCCGGATGTTGACGTAGTCGGGCATTGCCGGATGTTCGGGCATGTGGCTCCTTGATTCGAGACGTGTCCGGTTCGAGACGCCGCTTCTGTACTCGTCACACTAGGCAGCCGGTACCACGCCGTCAACACTTGTGTTGCCAACACTTCAGTGAGGTCGATAAGCTCGGCTCGACAACGTTTTTCGATCGACGAGGAGAGTCGTGACAGTCAGTCAGCAACAGGTCGACACGCAAGCGGCACGGCTGTTGAAAGGGGTTCCCGACGGGGACGGTCTGACCGAAATCCAAGTTGCGTTGATCCAATTCGCACTCCGCGCCACCTCCTCGTCCCTCGACACCCTCGGAAGCAGGAGATGGGCGGAACGTGCAGTTGCGGCGGGAGCAACGTTCGACCAGCTGCACGAGATCGTTACGCTGCAATCCAGCGTCGGAGTCCATGCATTCTTCGAGAGTTCTCGTGCCCTGGCATCGGCGGCCTGCCCGGAGGGTGGTTGGCCACCCCTGGACGAGCAGCGGCAACATTTGTGGGACAAACATATCGGTGGCACGAAGTACTGGACTACCATGCAGGAGGAGATTCCAGGCTTCTTGGAGTCCCTGCTCCGGATGTCTCCCGAAGCGTTCGAGGGATTCATTACCTATTGCGGACTACCGTTCCGGGCACAGTTGGTTCCGAACATCACGAAAGAACTCATCAGCATGGCGTCGGATGCAGCGACAGCGCATAGATACCTACCAGGGATGCGGATGCATCTACGAAATGCTGTCAGGATGGGTGCAGGACGTGCAGCTATTGATCACGCGCTGAGGCTCGGTGCCGAATCTCCGAGTTTCATCGGCGTCGAGTAGGGCGTGCATCGGCCTACTCGACGCTAGTAAGCGACGAGGCCCGTCAATCGGCGGTCGATCAATTCTTCGGCGTCGTTGATGATCTGCTTCACGACATCCGCGCAGCTCAGAATGTCGGTGACCAACGCCTGGCTTTGTCCGACCCACCACAGTCCGTCATCCATCCGGCCTTCAGCGAGAACGTTCTGACGCCCCCGAGCACCCGACGCCAGCGATGCGATGTCCTCGAATGTCGTTCCTTCTCGCTTCTCGACGTCGAGGATCTCGTCAGATACCGCGTTCTTGGCAACTCGCGCGGTATTACGGAATTTACGAAAGATCAGATTGGTATCGCGTTCGGTATTGGCCACAATCCGATCTTTGACGTTGCGATGCACAGGAGCTTCCGCAGTCGCGACGAAGCGGGTTCCCATATTGATTGCGTCCGCGCCGAGCGCGAGAGCCGCGACGAGGCCTGCGCCGGTGGCGAATCCGCCCGAAGCGATGATCGGTAGGTCTGTGCGTGCCGCGACGGCCGGAATGAGTACAAGACTGGATACGTCGTCCTCGCCGGGGTGACCTGCACACTCGAACCCGTCCACGGATAACGCGTCGACGCCGAGTTTCTGCGCGGAGATCGAGTGCCGCACGGCGACGGTCTTGTGAATTACCTTGATACCGGCGGACTTGAGTGACGGTAGGTGGTCCTTCGGGCTCGAGCCGGCTGTTTCGACAATCGAGATTCCGTTGTCGATGATGACCTGGCGATACTCGTCGTAAGGAACGGGCGCGATCGTGGGGAGTATTGTCAGATTTACGCCGAACGGCCTATCAGTCAAGGCCTTCGTTCTTCGAATTTCTTCGTCCAGGGCAGCGGGCGTCGGCTGCGTCAGGGCCGAAAGAAATCCCAGCGCACCGGCATTGGCGACGGCGGCGATCAAGACAGCTCGCCCGGCTCCGGTCATCCCGCCGCACACTATCGGATGTTCGATATCGAACTCTTGCGTGAATCGGGTGGAGATCATCGGGGTTCTTCCTTGCTGAGGTGGCGAGTGAGTTGCTGAAGCGTCCGGTCCGACGCTCCGTCTCGGAGGTCTTTCAAGCGCGCCTCGATCTCGGCATCGGGGTAGCCGTGGGTGAGCACTGCGTTCTGGCCTGACAACACGGCCTCGACGGCGAGTTCGCCGAGTGTCTCTGCTGCTACGGGAAGGTTGTACGTGAGCGTCGCGGCTCGTTCGGGCTCATAGGCCACAATATTGCGAACCGCTGATCTATCGGAGCCGGGCCGGAGGCGTTCACTGGTCGCGATCGAAGTAGGGACGAGGCCTGGGTACAACACGGTGACGCCGAAGTCGTCGCCATGGTCCTCGAGTTCGTATCGCAATGCGTCGGACAGTGCGGTGACTGCGGCTTTGGAGGCCGCGTAGGGCGCGTGTCCAGGAGCGATGTCGAGCGCCGTCACAGACGATGTGTTGACCAGGTGTTTGTGGCCGGGCTGCTCGCGCATTCTGGGCACGAAGCTCACGATCCCGTGCACCACGCCGAAATAGTTCACCTCCATCGCCCACGCAAAGTCTCTGATCGACGCGTTCCAGGATGCGCGGTGGGGCCGCATCGACACTCCGGCGTTGTTGCACAGAACATCGACACGACCGTGCCGAGAGAAGACCGAATCGGCGAGAAGGTCGACCGAATCTGCATTGCTGACGTCGACTCTTGCGGCGAAGGCTGTTCCGCCGAGCTCGGACACCTCGGTGACGAGTCCGTCGGCAGCCGCTTCGTCGATGTCGGCGACGATTACTCGAGCTCCACGAGCGACGAACGATAGCGTCATCGCTCGCCCGATCCCGGTCGCGGCACCGGTGATGACGACGACGGATTCGCTGTTCAACGATGCCCCGGTCATGTTCATGCGTTCCTCACCTTTCACCACGCGGTGTAACCGCCGTCGACCAGCAGAGTGTGGCCGGTTATCAGACCGGCTGCGTCGCCGGCCAGAAAGGCGACGGCACCGACGATATCCTCGGGTTCCCCGAAGCGGCCCAACGGGATCCGAGCGCGCAGAGTTTCGCCCCACCCGGGTCGCGACAGGGTGTCAGCGGTGAACTCGGTCCGTACGAAAGTGGGGGCAACAGTGTTGACTCGGATGCTGTGTGGGGCCCACTCGAGTGCGAGAACTTTGGTGAGTTGGTCGAGGCCACCCTTGGTCGCGCAGTACACCGCGCGTTCCTCGATCCCCACCGCGCCTGCTTGAGACCCGATATTGACGATAGCACCAGAGGTACCGGCCGATACCCATTGCTGTGCAACGGCTCGGGTGAGGAAGAACGTACCTCGCAGATTGGTGTCGACAATGGAATTCCACTGCTCGATCGTCACATCAAGTGCCCGTGCGGGGTGATTGACCCCCGCGTTGTTGACCAGAATGTCGAGGGAGGTGCCGCGCAGACGTGCACTGAAACGCTCGACGAAGGGCGCAATCGAGCTCACGTCCTCCAGGTCGAGAACGAAACCCGTTGTGCCGAGCTCGGATTCGATGTGCCGAACACCGGCATCGGTTCTCGATGTCCCGTAGACTGTTGCACCGAGTTCGGTGAGCGCTCCTGCGATGGCCTTTCCCAGACCCCTGTTCGCTCCGGTGACCAGAGCAGTCTTTCCTGAAAGCGAGAACGTGAGCACAGTGTCTACCGCGGCCGGACCGAGAGCGTGGCTGGAGCCCATGGCAGCGGTGCGCCGCCGTACTTCGCTGCACGCACATCACCCGAGCGGGCGTGGCCCTCGAAGTACTCCACCCGCGCAGCTCTTCCACAGAGGGTTCCGAGTTCGGCGCTCGCTGACTCCGAGGTGATCTCCTGATAGGTCACGGTCTTCAGGTACTTTCCTACCCACAGCCCTCCCGTGTAACGCGCTGCACCGCGCGTGGGCAAGGTGTGATTGGTGCCGATCACTTTGTCTCCGTACGAAACACATGTCTTCTCGCCGAGGAAGAGTGCACCGTAATTGCTCATAGCTTCTAGTGCTCGACGCGGCGTGTCGGTCAAGATCTGCACATGCTCGGACGCAAATGTGTCGGCGAGGGCGTAAGCGGCTTCGATGTCGGCGGTGACGATCACCTGTCCGTGGTCTCGCCATGCGACACCTGCGAAGTCGCGGGTAGGCATGTCGGGCAGGATCGCGTCGATGTGCTCGATAACGCTGCGAGCGAGGGCTTCGGAATCTGTGATCAAAACGGCAGGCGAATCCGGGCCGTGCTCGGCCTGGCTGAGAAGGTCCACTGCGACAATGAACGGGTCCGCATTCGAGTCGGCGACGATCAAGACCTCGGTTGGCCCGGCGAACAAGTCGATTCCCACCTGGCCGAACAGTTGGCGTTTGGCCTCGGCAACGAAGGCGTTGCCGGGGCCGGCGAGCATGTCGACTTTCCGAATGCTTTCGGTGCCGAGTGCCATTGCAGCAACCGCCTGCACACCACCGAGTAGGTAGATGTCATCCGCACCTGCGAGATGGAACGCGGCAACGGTTGCTGCAGGGACTTCGCCTCGGATCGGTGGGGTGCACGCCGTGACGTGTGGAACGCCTGCGACCTTCGCCGTCACGGTAGTCATGTGCGCAGAAGCGACCAACGGGTATCTACCGCCCGGTGCATATGCTCCGGCCGCGGACACCGGCAGATTGCGTTGTCCCAGATGGACACCCGGCGAGGTCTCGACCTCGAAGTCGTGCAAGGAATCGCGCTGATGCTGAGCGAAAACTCGGACGTTACGCTGAACGGTCTCGATGTCGGCGATGACCTCGGCAGGAACTGTCGAGATGATCTCGTCGATTCTCTCTGCGCTCAGTCTGAAGCTTTCCGGGCTCCACCTGTCGAATTTCTCGGAATATGCGCGGACCGCAGCGTCACCGCGGTCGCGGATGTCGGCGATGACCGTGGATACGGTGTCCGCGACCGAGGGGTCACCGGTGGTCGCGGTGTCGACCTTTGCGGGTGTCTTCAGATGAAGTGTGTCGGGCATGATTGCCGCCTTTCTGTGGTGCTGGTGGGGTCGGGAAATATCCGATGCGACGGTGACCGCACTACCGTGCCTGCTGAACCGCTGCGTCTTCGAGGATGTCGAAGTCCGCGAGGTCGGGGAGTCTGACCATCTCCCAGTATTCGACGTTCAGGAAGGGCATGACGAAAATGACTCGGCCCTTGGAATTGCGGTAGTAAGTCGCGAATCCTGGATGGGTCCACACCGTCTTGGAGTGCATCGTATCGACGAGTTCGTTGTATCGGTTCGTAGAGTCTTCGGTTGCGCTGATAGCAATGAAGTTCTTGCGGAACATTTCGGCCAGAAGGTCACGGAGGTACCGAGCTTGAAGCTCCATGAAGTACATGAAGCTTCCGCTACCCGGTAGCGAATGCGGTCCACCGAGCATGAAGAAATTGGGGAAATGCGGAATGGAAACGCCGAGGTAGGCGCGGGGGTCGTCGTCGTCCCAGGCCTTGCTGAGGTCGAGCCCTCCCTCGCCGCGTACCTCGAGTGAACTCAAGAACCGTGCAGCCTCGAATCCTGTTGCCCAGATGATGACATCGACGTCGAGTTGTTCACCCGTGGACAATGTGAGTCCGGTTCGCGTCACATCCGAGACACCGCTCGTGAACAGATCGACGTTCTCGCGCTTGAGAGTTCGATACCACCCGTTGTCGAGGAGCATTCGCTTGCCGAAGGGCGGATAATCGGGGACGGCTTTTTCGATCAGATCGGGTCGTCCTTCCAAGGCGGACTCGATGTATCCCGTCAGGAATTCGCGCTGTCGGTCGTTTCTCCGGTTCACCGACCGTGCGGGGTGCGGCCACGACGGATCCACCCTGAGTGCGTCGATGATCTTGTCACCGTGCTGATAGAAGAGCCCGATCCAGTTCCACGCCCTGTAGAGCGGAAGATGTTGCAGGAGTGTGCGTTCGGCAGCAGGCACTTCCTCGCGGAACTGGTCGAAGGGTGCAACCCACTGCGGTGACCGTTGCACGATGGCCAGGTGTTCGACGATCGGAGCGATCGATGGTGAGATCTGTTGGCTGCTCGCGCCTGCCCCGACGATCGCTACACGTTTGCCGGTGAGATCAAGGCCATCCGGCCATCTGTTCGAGTGGAATTGAAGTCCCCCGAACTTCTCGCGCCCCGCGATCGACGGTAGTTTCGGCTGGTTCAGCGAACCCACCCCACTGATGACCATGTTCGCGACATGGGTGTCCAGATCACCGTCCCGGCTTCGGGTGGTGACGGTCCATAGTGCGGTGTTGTCGTCGTATACGGCGCTCACGACCTCGGTCTCGAACGAGACCTCGGTACGGGCATCCAACGAGTCGAGCACGCCGTTGAAGTATTCGTAGAGCTCGTCCCGGAGCTCGAAATGTCTATCCCAGTCTCGGTAATCGAACGAGAACGAGTAGAGGTGGCTCGGTGTGTCGACACCCGCGCCGGGGTAGCGGTTTTGATGCCACACGCCGCCGGCATCGGTACCCCGCTCAAACACGGTGAACTCGATACCGAGTTGCTGCAGTAGGTGGATGGCGGCAAGCCCGGAGATCCCCATTCCGATGACGATGGCGCGCGTCCCCGCAGGAGGGGTGACGTCCGGTAATTCGTCCAGGTCGCCGCTGTCGGCGGAGCGTCGACGGAGTTCCTCGGTCAGAATCGCTGCGTATCGCCGGTCGATCGGTTCACCGAGGAAAAAGCTCGCGGCCTTCTCCATGTCGCGAACGTCGTGCAGATCCAGCACCGGGCGCCGGTGCGCTAGCAAAGACGCGATCGCGTCGACGGCTGCGTCGCGGACGACGCGTTGATCGGCCTCGGCAATATCGCCGGTCGGGCGAGGTGAGACTCCTCGGAAATGACTGGGAGCGAATCGCGGTCCGATCCAGGACTCGTCTCCGGTCACCTGGTAGAGGACCATCAGCAGCACCGGTACCGAGGCTCCTTCGACCGCCTCGCGAACCTCGTCTTCTGTCAAGGCAGGTGCGCCGTGCGACTCGGTCTTGTGATGCACCTTGGTCGTCGTGTTGGTCATCGTTCCTCCGTATCGAGATTTCTCACTCAGTCAACATGATCGTTAACGACTCGTCAACATATGCGTTGAAACAAATTTCGTTAAAGCGGATGACCGTTAACGGGAGCGTTGACGACCGTGCGGGACCGGCCTAGTATTCGGATTCGGCCCGTAAAGCCCCGTCTCCAAAAAGAATCGACTTGGGACGATCTACGAATGCAAGGATCAGGTCCATGTACAACCAGTCCGTGTTCAGCGAATGCATGCCCCTCGGCGATGTGCTCATCCGTTCCGGCGAACGATTTCCCGATCATCCCGCGTTCGTATTGCCGAACGAGACTCTGTCGTACCGGGAGATGACGGCCGGCGCGGTCCGTATCGGCCGCCTGCTCATCGCCCTCGGGCTGCGGGCCGGTGACAAGGTCGGCGTGCTTGCGCCCAACTCACGCGAATTCGTCGAGGCCGCGTTCGGTACGGCGCTCGCAGGCGCAGTACTCGTGCCGCTCAACCCACGTCTTCGCAGTCGCGAACTGAGTTACATCATTGCCCATTCCGAGATTTCGGTCGTGCTCACCACGGACGCACTCGCACCCCGCACGGACTTCCGAACGGAACTGACTGCAGCTTTTCCAGGAGTGGCGACGAGCGACTCGTTGGGCCTGGCGCTCCACGAAGCACCACACCTTCGAGAAATCGTCATGTTGAAGGGTGAAGGGGGACCCGGGATCGTCGGTGCATCAGCGGTGGACGAACTTGCTCACTCGGTGACGAAGGCCGACATCGAGGTGCGAAGACAACGGGTGCGACTGCGCGACGACGCCGTAATCATTTACACCTCGGGAACCACTGCTTCACCCAAGGGTTGCGTGTTGTCGCATGAGGCCGTGACACGAGGGCCCATCGGACGCACGGCGCAGGCCGTCCCATTCCCTGAGCCGCGTGAGAACAGGGTGTTCTGGTCACCGGCACCGCTGTTCCACATCGCGGCACTGCAGGGCCTGATTGCCTGTGTAGCAATGGGATCGACGTATCTGACCGACGTGTATCTCGACGGTGGGCGGGCGCTGGACATGGTGCGCAAGTGGCGTCCGACCTCGCTGTGGCCGATGTTCCAGTCGGCCTTCGATACTTTGATGGACGCACAGGGCTTCCGGGAGGTTGACTTGGAGGATGCGACGTCGTTGATCACGGTCGGCAGTGCCGACGAGATGCGCTTCGTCCAATCACGATTCCCGAAAGCATTGCTCATCAACGGATCTGGAATGTCCGAGATGTCAGGTCACTTTTCCCTGTCCAAGCCTACAGACGACGTCGAATTGAGGGCGGTCACCTCCGGGATGCCTGTACATGGGGTAGAGGTCAAGATCGTAGACCCGGTGACGTTGGGTATTGTGCCGCTCGGCGAGCTGGGTGAGCTTTACGTGAAGGGCTACGCAATGATGACCCGCTACTACCGAGACCCGGAGCAGACCGCCGCCGCAATCGACGAGGAAGGTTGGCTGCACACCGGAGATCTGTTTCGCACGTTGAGTAGTGGGCATCTTCGCTACGAGGGCCGGCTGAAGGACATGATCAAGGTGGGTGGTGAGAACGTCCCCGCCATCGAGGTCGAGTCATATCTGTGTACGCACCCCGATGTCGTACTTGCGCAGGTCGTCGCGAAGCGCGACCGCCGACTCGATGAGGTGCCCGTCGCGTTCGTCGAATTGCGCGAAGGTGCCACTGTAAGTGCCGACGACATCATTGCGTTCTGTAGGGGACAGATTGCGAGCTTCAAAGTCCCACGTCAGGTGTTCTTTCTGAGCGCGGAAGAGTGGCCGAGGTCGGCCACGAAGATGAACAAGAGGGCCCTCCGCGAGGTGGCCGCAACCAGTTCGTGATCAACGAATGTGTTGCCTGTCACGGTCGGCAACGCTAGTGTTGATCGCATAGAAGGTCCCACGAATCAATTCCCCCGCTGCGGCAGTTGCCCGGCGCTTCTCTGAACCGAGGAATTTGCATGATTCAGGAATCTACGCCCGCAGTCGCTTTGATCGAAGAACCCACGGCCCGACGTCGTCTCTTCGGCGGAGCAGTCGGAACTTTCGTGGAATGGTTCGACTTCGTGACCTACGCAGTGACAGCACCGACGCTCGCACTGCTGTTCTTTCCGAAGTCCAATCCCTCTGCGGCAGTGCTGGGGACGCTCGCGATCTTCGCGGTCGGCTTCATTGCCCGCCCATTGGGAGGAGTCGTGTTCGGGTATCTCGGCGATAAATACGGTCGTATTCGCGTCATGGCATCAGTTATCTTGTTGATGGGATTGGCAACCGGAGCAATTGGATTGTTGCCGACATATGCCAGTATCGGAATTGCCGCCCCAGTCCTTCTTTTGATCTTCCGGTTGATCCAGGGATTTTCCACTGGCGGAGAGCATTCCGGGGCACTGAGTTTCGTACTGGAATCGGCACCGTCGGACAAGCGAGCATCATGGATTGGCATTATCTACGCCGTGACCATTCTGCCGAGCCTGGTGCTCGGCTTCGGGATCATCGGCTTGCGTGGAGCGATCGGTGACGACGCGTACACCGACTGGGGTTGGCGTCTACCGTTCTTCCTCGGTGCACTTCTGGCTTGTGGTGGTCTCTGGATCCGCTTGCAACTCAGTGATCCTCAGGAGTTCGTCAAGGCTAAGAAGGAACGCGTAGCTGCGAGCAAGAACCCGCTCAAGACTGCAGTTGTCGAGGAATGGCCCGCCCTGCTGCGGGTGTTCCTGCTCCTTGCGCCCACGCTGATCGCGTACTACCTCGGGATCACGTACCTCTACACCCATATGGTCTCGAACCTTGGCATGAATCCGAACACGGCCTTGCTGGCCAACACGCTCGCAGGGGCCTCCATTGCGATTCTGGTTCCAGTCTTGGGGCGGGTGGCAGATCGTGTCGGCCGAAAGCCGTTGATGTGGGCAGGCGCGGCTTACATGACGGTTATTGCGTTCCCTGCGATGTTCTTGGTCAATACCGCCACGTTCTGGGGTGCGTTCGGCGGCAGCTTGCTGCTCGCCTCTGCTACGTCCCTGTTCGTTTCCGGGTCGATCGTGACGATGCTCGAACTCTTCCGGACGTCGAGCAGGTACTCAGGGCATGGGTTGTCCTACGGAATGGGTACAGTAGTGTTCGGAGGCTTCACACCGATAATTGCTGGCAGCCTGATAGACGCGGTAAGTCCGTCTGCTCCTGCTGCAATGGTGGTCGTCGCGGGAGTCGTCGGCATGATTGTCCTGCGGTACACGCCGGAGACCAAAGACGTTGCTCTCGCCACCGCCACCTCCCGATCTGTCGTCGATTCTGTGTCCGACGGTGCAGGGAACACGAAGCCCAACTTCACTGCTGCATCTAATCAGTATCGACGTTAAGTCGGTTCACGTACCAGTCTCATTGATGCGACGCCTGGCCCTTTCGGATCGTTCCACTGCTTGGCCGAGCATTCGACAGGAGACCCTATCCGCCCACGGCGGTGAATTGTATAGAGCTGTGCCGTTGACGAATGGGGTCCCGCGTCGTCTTTAGCGGGCAGCCAGTACATCTCGAAAGATGGGCATCGCAGAGAACACATTCGGCCACCCGGCGTAGAACGCTAGGTGGGTGAGTGTTTCCGACGCTTGAGCTGGTGTGAGACCGTTGTCCAAGGCGCGGCCTAGGTGAAACGGAATCTGAGCTGTCTGGCCGGCCGCCACGAGTGACGCGACAGTCACCACGCTACGGTCTCGTGGCGTGAGATCCGGTCGGAGCCATAAGTCCCCGAAGAGAGTGTCCGTCGTGAATTCGACCACGCCGGGGGCTGTTTGACCATAATCACGCTGGACGCCCGCGGCTCGTTGCGCTTCTGCCACTTGATCCTGCTCGAGTAAGGTCACATCGCCGCCAGGCAGATCTGCGGCTTCGACTCCGCGTTGCTCGAACACGGGTCCGGCCACGCGAGCTGCTGCAAGACCATTCGGCCAGGAGCTGTAGAACGCAAGATGGGTAATTGTCTCTGATATCGAAGCCGGTTCCAAGCCGTTGTCCATCGCTCTCGCGATCTCGTCAGGCAACTCACCACTTTGATTTTTCGTGACCATCGCCGCTACCGTTATCAGACTACGGTCGCGCGCCGCGAGCTCCGTGCGTTGCCAGAGGTTATTCTCAATTATGTCCGTGTTGTAGTCGGCAAGGGCAGGCGCAGCTGTATCGATTGTCCCCTCGGAGGAGGTTCCCTCGGAACCGTTTTGTGATTCGCCGCCTGTCTGGCTGCATGCAGTCAAAAGTGACATTGTGGTGATTATTGCGGCGAGGACCGACAGTTTGAACCTGTTCATGGTGATCAACTTCTTCCGTACTACTCGAGCTGGTGGTTGTTTCCAGCGACGAAGTTTCCAGGGTGTTGGAAGGCTCGAATTTGTCGGGCTCGTCCTTCACGAAACCAGACAATTCGCCCGGCTGGGAGTCACTGGCGAGGGGTGTACTGCCGGGACACCTGAACTGCTGGAATCCTGGCGACCAGGTTTGAGGCTTGGCAGATCCCGGATAGTCGGACCACCGCGTTCTTGAACCCCGGGCTGGTTGATTTCAGTCCATCTCCCAACCCCTCGATCGGTTGGTGGCGGTGGGTGCATTGGGCAGCGTATTCCGCCGTCGCGAGTATCTGAGCGACCGTGTCGATGGTGGCGGTCGTCTCCGAGGTCCTCGATCACCACCCTCGCGTTGAGCAGATTCGTCAAGTGATTGCGATTCAGGCACTCTTCGGTAGTTGGTTGTTGATCCCTCAGAGGCAGGTGCCTCCAGACTCGGTGGGTAGTTTTTTCGACGCATCCAGGGAAGGATGTAGGAGATGTCGACATTATCTCGGCAGAACTGTTGCAGCACATGCGAAATAGACTCCGTACCGTTGTCCGCTCCACGCATCAGCGGCGGACCGCCCCACAGCGCGGATGGCTTGTCGAGCTCGCCGGTCAGTCGTTTCGCGTCGACCGCCCCACAATGGTCAACACGGATTGCGGAAGTGCGTGGCGATCATCGACGCGATCTTGATCGCCTTACCATCAACAGTCGAATCGAACTGGAAGTTCATAGCGCACGCCGGTTTCGGTCTATCGGCTTCGATCTGCGGGCAGGAGTTGATGCCGGTGCGTCTGCGTGGATGGCAGATCTGAACCTGCGGATTCTCCTCGTTCCAGAGCGGGTGAACCTTCTTCTTGTTCACCGACAAGCCCGCAGTGTGCCTCAGGTGCGACGGAAGTCGTACAACGGATTGGAGATGTGTATTTCTGTGACGAGGCGCTCAGGCTGTCATCAGAACAGCAACTGGTCCGACTCTGCGATTCCATGTCGATGGGACTGGGATCGGTCAGCGTCCGTCTCAAGTTTGTCGCGAATGGGCTGCCGCGATGGAGGGGGCCACCCTAGGACGGCGGGCGAGCTTGCTCTATCCCCTGGATTCTCGATACCGGTCTCACGATAGGTATGGAACGATGGTCGGGTTGTCCAGCACTGTTCTGCGCGCGTGATGCCAGGCGCCAGTCAGTGGCGATTCCAGTCCGTAGGTGGCTAGGGTGATCTGGGGATTGAAGTGTGGCACCCTTTCGGATCGTGAGCGGATGAGGCCGTTGAGGTACGGCTCCAACCATGGAAACAACGCAGGGAGGATGCCGCCGAGTACGACGACGTCGACATCGGTGTAGTTGCTCATTGTTCCGACTGCAGATGCGAGCGCCTCGCCTCCACGATCCAACGCAGCATGCGCGTCGGCGTTGTTGGCCTCCAACAAATCGATCAGCTCCGTAACAGAGAGCGAACTGTCGAGGCCTGCGCGTTCCAGGAGCGCGTGGAGGCTGAGATATAACCCTAGGCATCCTCGGGCCCCACAGCTGCACTGTGGACCCGCCATGTCGACGCCCACATGTCCGACGAGTCCAGCCAGTCCATGCGACCCGCCGTAGATATTGCCTTCGATCACCAAGGCCCCGCCCACTCCCTCGCGTTGTGCGCTGATATAAGCCATCGCGCGAGGCCGAGTATCGCTCGGGTACGTGGCGTATTCGGCCAGGGCGCTCAGGCGCCCCTCGTTAATTACTTCGACGCGCCGGGGTTGCGCTAGAGCTTCTTGGAGCGGTGTTCGCACGTCGAACGCGCGTAGGCCCAATGGCAGGGCGGCCACGATGTTCGAGTCGTGCGCAACGATCGCCGGCAGAACAGCCACGGGATTCGCGATCCACGCATTGGTGGCGTGGTTTGCGCGTTCGATCGCAGAATCGAACATGTCCTTGAGCGCCGTAACGAAACCCGATCCATCGCCTGGTTCGGTGGTGTGGGCTTTGCGCGCGGACCACAGAACTTGACCCGCCATGTCTCGGACTTCGCCAGAAACCGATCTCGGAAATAGCTGGACTGCCACTGTGCGGACACGATCCGGCGCAGGCATCAACAGCCTCCGCGGTCGCCCCCGTCGTCCTTGGACGTTGCCGGACTCGACCAGTAATCCCCGTGCAATCAAGTCCTCCACCATGGTGGTTACAGTCCCGCTGACCAAGCCGGTCCGCTCGCGCAGCTCCATACGCGCGCACGGCGCGTTGTCGACGGCGGCGGCCATCACCAGAGACAAGTTGTGTCGGCCGACGTCTGAGGATAGTGCGGGAGAACCTGTCATGGATTCCTATTGTCCGCTACGTCTGCTGCAGGGTCGTAGAGAGGCCGACGCGGATTCGAAGTCCACAGCCATAGGGCACGCGCCTGAGCGTATCGGCGATGCGTTCTCTTGCCGTTGGCTTACGTTTCGGATGGCCACCGGATTCGCCGAAGACGCAGAAACCAATAACAGTTATAGCCTGCAACAAATCGGCAATGAACACTGAATTTACGTCGAAAAATCTTTTAGTCAATCGTTGACTTATTCACCTGAATCATCTTAGTGTCGTAGAGCACACCTTCGATGGTGAAGTTCCGGTGGACATCGACCCGCAGCCAACCAGGATTTATCGAAACCAGCTGTGCCGGAGATCAATTTGAGTCTCAGAATTCCGTTGCTGCCGAAAACGACAGAAGGAAGTAAGCCATGGAAGGCATCGTCTTTACAGGCAACCGCAGGGTGGAAATCCGCAATTTTCCGGTTCGAGAGCCCGGACCGGGCGAAGTAGTCGTCGCCGTACGAGCGTCCGGCATGTGCGGAAGCGATCTTCACGTTTACCGTGCCGCCCAGGACGGGGTCGACGGGGTCGGTCAAGCGATTGCAGGCCACGAGCCTGCTGGTGTAGTCCATAGTGTCGGGACTGGAGTGGGAAACCAGCTCGCTGCGCCGGGCGACCGCGTTATGGTGCACCACTACATCGGTTGCACGACGTGCGACAGCTGCAGGTCCGGGTGGCCGCAGATGTGCACAAAAGCTCCGTTTCGTGCGTTCGGGACTCAGGAGCACGGTGGGCACGCTCCGTATATTGTGGTTCCGGCAGCGACCTTGGTGCCTCTCCACGACTCGCTGAGCTTCGAGGCGGGTGCGGCCATCGGATGTGGCACCGGCACGGCGTGGGGTGGCCTGGAACGTCTTGGCGACATCGGGGGATCGACACTGGTGGTCTTCGGGCAGGGTCCGGTGGGGTTGTCGGCGACGATGCTCGCGACAGCGAGGGGTGCACGTGTCATCGCCGTCGACCCAGAACCGGCCCGCCGGATTAGTGCCGAGCGGTTCGGTGCTGTAGCCACCGTCGATCCGGCAAAAAGCAACGCGTCGGACATGATTCGGAACTTGACCGACGGTGCGGGAGTACCGCTCGTACTGGAAACCTCCGGAAACTCCTCTGCGATCTCCGCTGGAATGGCCTCCCTGCGACCATGGGGAAAAATCTGTCTGATCGGTTTGGGTGCAGGCGAGGCACGATTCCGCGTGACCGATTTCTACCGAACCCAAGTGACAGTGATGACGTCGTGGACGATGTCCATCGTCCAACAGCGACAGTGCGCCGAATTCGTTGCGCGCGAGAAGTTGCCAATTGACGAATTATTCAGTCATCGGTGGCGTCTGAGCGAGGCTGTCGAAGCTTACGAAGAATTCGACAAGCAGAACGCAGGAAAGGGTGTGTTCGTGTTCGACAGACTGGATTTGGACGCCGAACGAGTCGGTGCCGAATCCACTGTTCTCGGAGGGGACCGATAATGAACACAATAAATCCACGTCGCCGCTTGATCGGAGGGTGTATCGGCAATGTCTGTGAGGTCTTCGACTACTCAATCTACGCTCTCGCCGCACCGGCGCTAGCGCTGCACTTCTTCTCGCGAGAGAATCCTACCGCCGCCTTGCTCGGAACCTTCGCAATCTATGCACTGGCCTTCTTTGCGCGACCAGTGGGCGGCGTTCTCTTTGGTTTTATGGCGGACAGGGTCGGACGCCTGAAGATATTGTCGTTGACCATTCTGCTGATGGGCGGAGGAACGGTCGTCACAGGTTTGCTTCCTACGTACGAAACAATTGGCATCGCTGCACCCGTGCTCCTCGTCTTGTGTAGGCTCCTGCAGGGACTTTCGATGGGAGGCGAATCGTCGGGCGGCTACAGTTTCATCGTGGAATCCGCACCTGACGGCAAACGCGGACGTTGGATCGGTTTTGCCGTGTGCTTCATCTACGTCCCGACTTCGCTCGCCGCAGTGTTTGTCCTCGGCGTCCAGGCCGCCCTGGGCAGCGAGGCTTATCTGGATTGGGGCTGGAGAGTGCCGTTTATCTTCGGTGGTCTCATCGCAGTTGCAGGGTTCTGGATACGCCGCACGCTCGATGATCCGGAGGAATACACTGCCGCAGTTGCCAATCAAGGTGACGCGCGGAGCACACTTCGGGAAGTAGCTGCTTCTAGGAAATCGATGCTGAGGGTGATACTTCTGCAAGTTCCACAGGCTGTAGGAGCCTACCTTCTCGTCGGCTACATGTTTACTTTCGTCGTGAAGACAGGTGGTCTCGACGAAAAGCCGGCTCTGTTTTCCAACGCCGCGGCAATCCTGGTCTTGGCAGTAATCGCAGTATTCTTCGGCTCCCTGGGCGATCGTATCGGTCGAAAGCCACTGCTCATCGGGGGCGCGTCGTGGCTAGCGGTGACCGCGTACCCGGCGTTCTCGCTCGCCGCATCCGGAACGCTGTTGGGTGCAATCGTCGGGCAGAGCCTTTTAGCCATCGGAGTCGCGATCTTTGCCTCCGGTTACTTTGTCACCGCCGTAGAATTATTCCCGACTGCAGTGCGCGGCACCGGTCATGGGTTCTCGTTCAACCTGTCCGCTGCCATCTTCGGAGGTACCACACCGCTCGTTGCCACTGCCCTAGTCGGCTCGTTCGACAGCCCGGTTGCCCCTGCGTTCTACGCGATGTTGTTGATCCTCACCCTCGGTGCAGCTGGCATCGCTATGACGCCGGAGACCAAGAACACCGACCTACGCACATCTCTGCAGCCGACTGGACCGACCGGGAGGATCTTTTCGTCCGACCGATCCACTGCCGACACAAACAGCAAGTAGACCGTAACCGCACCAGGCGCACGTCTAGGTGTTGAACGAATAACAGCGCACCACTGCGTAAGCAGAAGAGGGTGCATAGCTTGCTCAAACTCCGCCCTCGCCAGACGGCTCCTAGGTTCAGTCTGGTGAGGGCGGGCTGAGGAGCTGTAGGGCGAGCTGCCCGGTGATCAATGACCATAACACCATTTTTGCAATTCTCACTGGCGCAACATCATTGGATTCAGCCCGCCCCAAGCTTGCCAATCCCCACCCGATACGCCGATACGGCCCGAGCAACGTCAATCGTGGAAATGCTGGGTACACCAGCGGACTAAACACGCCCAAAAAGTCCCGACCCCACGATGCAGTCAGGAACCACAGCACATCACCTCAGTCAGTGGATCGAGGCTAAGAGTTTCCGTGGAAGAACAACTAGGCTTGTTCTTGAAGTGCGATAACTGGTCGACTGAAATCTTTGCCGTTCGCGCCGTGTCCAGCGGCGGCCCCACACAGCTTCGCATTGGAACGGCGGAATCCTGGGTCGGACCTCATACTGGGCCCGTGTTTGTTCCGGTCGCATCTGCGCCGTTGGTCAATCGGGTAGCGGCACGTTTTGGAGTCGAACTTGGCCGCGGGCGACTACCTTGCCAGTGTCGACAGCCGTGATTACCACGAGCCAGAGTTGTTGTATCCGCCCTTGGTGCAACGGTTCGGCGACCACCTCGACCCGACCACCGGTGCTGGCTCGGATGAAGTCGGTCGAGTTGTTCACGCCTACCGCGAATTGACCACGTGCCTTGACCGCCTCGCTGGCGCCGATGCTCGCGGCCGACTCCAGCGCGGTGGAGTAGACGCCACCGTGCACCACACCCCACAGCGTGAAGTGTTCCTCGGTGAGTTCGATGTGTCCCACCACCTTCGTGCCGGAGACCAGTTCAGCCTCCAGTCCGGCGGCGGCGGCGAACGCGCTCGGCGGTGTCGCCAGGACGTCGTTGGGAGATACTTACTCCTTACTCCTTACTCCTTACTCCTTGCTCATCTCACATGCCTCGTTTCCGCCGGAAGGCTCCGGCACCGTTTCGTCGCACCATTGCGATCAGCGTGGCGATGCGTCCGCGCTGAAGATCGGGTTGAAGGCCCGCGCCCAGGCGGTGCAGTTGATCGGCGTGCCAGGACAGCTCCAACAGTCCGTCGAGCGACTTGATGTCGATGAGCTTGCCGACGACCGGGCGTAGTCCGGCTCGGATGCTTCTAGCGGACAGCGTTTCCGTGCGGCCGCTGAGGATGGCGTCTGCCGCGTCGGTGGTGGTGGCGGTAGGTCGCCCGAGACCGATGATGTCGCACTCACCCGATTCGACCGCCGCGGTCATCGCCGTCCGGGTGCGGAACCCGCCGGTGACTGCGAGCGGGACAGCCTTCGCGAGTTCGCGCACGGTGCCGGCATATTCGAGGAAATACGCCTCACGCGCCCGAGTGCTGGCTGCGGCGGACCCCATCATCGCCGGCTGCTCGTAGCTGCCGCCACTGACTTCGATGAGGTCGATGCCTTCGCCGGCGAGAGCTGTTATGACCGCACGTGACTCGTCCTCGGTGTAGCCGCCACGCTGGAAGTCTGCCGAGTTCAGTTTGATGCCCACGGCGAACCCGTGGCTCACCCTGGACCGGATGCGGCGGACGATCTCGATCACGAACCGCATGCGACGCTCGGGATCGCCACCCCATTCGTCGGTGCGCTTGTTCGACCGCGGTGAGAGGAACTGCGCCACCAGGTATCCGTGCGCCCCGTGGATCTGCACCCCGTCGAAACCTGCGGATTCGCACACCGCGGCTGCGGTGGCGAATCGCTCGATGATGTCCTCGATCTCGGCTCCGGTCAGCTCGCGTGGAGTGCTCGCTCCGGGGAAGTCGAGGGTAATGGGACTCGGCGCAACCGGGGTGTGGCGGACGTTGAGTGGATTCGACTGTCTGCCAGGATGATTGAGTTGGACCCAGATGGGGGTCCCGCCGTCCTGCGTCGTCTTGGCCCACCGCTTCAGGGCGTCGAGATCGTGATCGTCTTCGATCACGACATTGCCGGGCTCGCCGAGCTGGGCGCGGTCGATCATCACGTTCCCCGTGATGATCAGCCCGAAGCCGCCGCGACTCCACGTCGAGTAGAGCGTTTCGAGACGCGTATCGGGAGCGTGGTCCCGGTCGGCAAGCGCCTCACTCAGCGCAGCCTTCATGATTCGATTCGGCAGGATCTGACCGCAGGGAAGAGTCAGCGGATCGTTCAGCGAGGTGGTCAAAATGGTTCCTTGTCTCGGTTCGGTTCGATCGAGAAGTCAGCGGCGGGTGACCGGTGGGAGGTTGGGGAAGGCGGGTTCGTTGATGCCGAGGTTTCCGGAGCTCGCCAGCGGCCGTACCTGCAAGAACAACCCTGTTTTGTGGGTGGTCTCGTCTTTCGTCCGCTGCATGGCCGGCTTGTGGCCACCGGGTTTGTAGGCGTAGTCCATTGCCAATGCGTGAGTCTTCCAGAGGCTGATCGACGTGTGCTCGAAGGGGAACTTCGAGGCGACGTCGATGCTTCCTCGGTGGCCGGGGTGATGCCTCGCTCGTGACGCTGCGTCGATGTTGTCGTTGGCGAATGTCCCGAGATGTCGGGGATGCAGGATGCCGTGGACGACCACGATCAAGGGCTCGTCGCGCGTGATCGGAGCGGCACCCTCGGCGCAGGGGAGCCATCCGTGCCAGGTGTCGCCCGGATTCTCGAGGCGGACGCGGGTGACCTCGCCGTCGACCCTGAACCTCCCCGGTTCGTCGACGAGATCGCCGAGCGGTCCCGCGAATGCTGCTGCTGCGACATCGGCGTCGTCCCAGGCCATGACGAGTGCCCCGTTTGCGGGAAGTAATTTCGGGATCTTCGTGAAGGTGCCGAAGTTCGAGTTGTTGATCAGGACCGAACGCAGGCCTGCAGGTCGATCGGCGAGCACGCGCCGGAGCGCGCGTCGCCACCGCCGTACGCCGCCGCGCGGACGGCTGAGGTGGTCGAGTGTGATGTAGTCCTGGGTCTCGGGCACTGATCGCTCCTGTTTCATCGGTTCCGGCGTAATGGCCTCATCGCCCTCGCCACGCTACTATATGTTTCGTATAGTAGCCAAGAAGTCGTTTCCGAGAAATCAACTCTGACAGGAGATTCACGGATGATTCGTTACCCGTTGAAGGACAAAGTCGTCTTCCTCACCGGTTCCGGCCAGGGGGTCGGTGCGGCTACCGCCCGCGAGCTGAACCGTCGGGGCGCTCGGGTGGCGGTCGTCGACATCGACCTCGTGAACGCTCGCCGTGTGGCAGGCGAACTGCCGGCCGGTCGTGCGATCGCGATCAATGCCGATGTGACAAACCCGATATCGGTACAGGAGGCGGTCGCCGAGACGACCTCGATGCTCGGTCCCATCGATGTGGCCATCGCAAATGCCGGTGTGCTCGGGCGTCCGGGGCGCCTGCAGTCGCTCGCGTCTGCGGACTTCGAGAAAGTCATGTCCGTCAACGTTGTCGGCGCGGTCAATACCGCTGCAGCAACGCTGGATTCGATCATCGCGCGTCGCGGACAGATCGTGGTCGTGAGTTCGGTGTTCGCGGTTATCAACGGTGCTGCCGCGCTGCCGTACGCGATGAGCAAGGCGGCCGTGGAGAAACTAGGTCAGGGCCTTGCCGTTGAACTCGCCGCGCAGGGTGCGTCGGCGATGACGGTGTACTTCTCTCTGGTGGACACCCCGATGATCAGGGACGGCGTGGATGCGAGCCCCGAGGTGACACGGCTACTCGAAGAGTCCTCACCCGCACCGCTCCTGGTTCGTATCTCACCGGAGGCCGCCGCGAAGGCGGTCGTCGACGGGTTGCAGCGACGCGCCCACACGGTGATTGCCCCGAAGCGGTGGCGTGCAGTGTTCGCTGCGCGTGGGGTCGTCGGTCCTATTACCGACCGGAAGCTCATGAAGAACAGCCGGATCGGCGAATTGCTGTCCGGAATCGATGCGGCACGCCGCACAGGAAGTGAAGTCTGATGTCCGATGATCTCGCGTACGCGCCCGCACACGAACTACTGACGCTGCTCGGCAAGCAGGAAGTGACGAGCGTCGACCTGGTCGAGATGTACCTGGCCCGGCTCGACAAGCACAACACCCGTCTCAACGCGGTTATCACACTGGACGCCGAGCGCGCCCTGGCGGAGGCCGCGGCCGCCGATGCGGCCGCCGCGCGCGGCGACGCACAACTGGGTCCGCTGCACGGTCTGCCGATCACGATCAAGGACAGCTACGAGACCGCGGGCATGCGGACATCCTGTGGCCGAACCGATCTTGCGCATCACGTACCCGCGGTCGATGCCGAAGCCGTTGCGCGGCTTCGTAGGGCCGGTGCGGTGATCATGGGGAAGACGAACATGCCCGCGGGGAACATGGACGTGCAGGCAGACAACAAGCTCTACGGTCCGACCAACAACCCCTGGGACCTCGGTCGCACATCGGGCGGTAGCGCCGGTGGTGGGTCGGTCGCCAGCGCGGCGGGGTTGACGTCGCTCGACATCGGATCGGAGATAGGCGGGTCGACTCGGGTCCCTGCGCACTACAACGGCGTTTACGGACACAAGGTGACCTTTCGTTCCGTCCCGCTGGTCGGCCACATCTCGCCCGGTCCCGGAGTGCAGCGGTGGAGTGAACCCGACCTGGCCTGCTCCGGCGCGCAGACCCGTCACCCCCGCGATTTCGTCCCCGTTCTCAAGGCCCTCACCGGAACCCTCGCGCGCGACGGCGGGTTCTCCTATCGACTGGATTCGCCACGAGCGACGGAGCTCAGCGGTTTTCGAGTGGCGGTGTGGACCGAGGATCCCGACTGCCCCATCGATTCCGACGTCCGTCGCGCGGTCGACCTCACAGTGGCGGCGTTGCGGGATGCGGGAGCGAGCGTCGACTCGCATCCGGCGTCGTTGCCTGTGACGATCGCCGAGTCGCAGAGTGTGTTCGAGCCGTTGCTGTACGGTCAGCTCGGTTTGGACCGAAGCCAGAACACTCCGGCGATGCTGAGCGCAATGGGCGCTCGAATGGCGCAGAACCCTCGGGGTGACGCGGCCCGCGCAGCGCGTGGGAGCTTCTTGACCCACTACGCGTGGATGAAGGTCGACGGCAGACGGATGGAGATCCGTGAGCGGTGGACGCGCTTTTTCGAGAACTACGACATCGTGCTCATGCCTGTCACCGGCACCGCGGCCATCCCGCATCATCGCAAGCTCGTCGACCGGTTCGGCAGGCCTTACAGAGTCGACGGACAGGAGCGGTCATACTGGGATCAGGTGCGCTGGAGCGCTGTGGCCAACGTGTCGGGGTCACCCGCGACGGCGTTTCCGGTGACCCAGACGGCGTCGGGTCTGCCGGTCGGTCTGCAGGCCATGGGCCCGATGGGCGGCGACCTCACTACGATCGAATTCGCCGCGCTCCTCGGCGAGAGGCTCGGTGGGTATCGCCGTCCGCCGGTCGATTGACTGGAAATCGTGCGGGGCGCGAATGCGGGCACGGGGCGCATCGAGCAGGATAAGGACAGTCGAGCGAGTTGCGAGGAGGCCACGGTGACCACGAAGGACAAGGCAGCGCCGCGGTCCTATGGTCAGGCGTGTCCGCTCGCAACTGCGATGGACTTGCTCGGTGAACGGTGGACGCTCCTCGTTGTCCGGGAGTTGTTACTGGGACCGAAGAAGTTCGGCGAGCTGGGGGTACGTCTCGCGGCTGCAGGGCCGAACAGGCTGTCCTCCAGACTCGATCGACTTCGTGAGGCGGGCGCGATCGAGAAGACTGCGGCGGGTGCCTACACGCTCACCGATTTCGGCGAAGGTCTTCGGCAGCCGGTGATCGGTCTGGCGATGTGGGGGCTCGGACTCATGCAGGGTGGCGTCGACGCGCTGGAGCCCCGGCCGGACGTCATCGCGCTGGTTCTGACGACACTGGTGTCGGCAGATGCTCTCGATGGACTCGATGTCACCTGCCAGGTGCAGTCGGGTGACGACTTCGTGATCGACGTCCAGGACGGCCGCATGACTGTCGTCTCGGGACGCACAGACGATCCCGACTGCGCGCATCTGATGTGCAGTACGGCGACGTTCATCCAACTGGTCAGTGACTCAACGACTCTCGATTCTGCCATCGCACACGGCGACGCCCAGATCGCCGATGAGACCGGTGACGTGCACACACTCATGACGGTTCTCGGCACCACGGTGGCCGACATCCGCGCGATCAGTACCTGATCCCTCGGGATTGTATCGGGTTCGACCGCATCTCGGCTGCGGCTGTTCCGAAATTGCCGTCGCCGATGCGCCGAGCGCCGTCGGACCCGATCGCGACCAGACAGGCGACGACCTCTCGGCGGCTCAGCGCTATGTCGCCGTCGAGCCACTTCGCTACTACCTCGGACGCGCTGGCGATCAGAAGGTGTGCGGTGAGTTTTGCTCGAGGGTCGGGTGAACTGTTTGCGGTGAGGACGCCGAGCATGCTGTCGACGAACTTCGCGACGGCTCGGTCCTTGGCGTCGCGTATTCCGCGGTTGACTGCTGCTTCGAGGTACAGCTTGGCCATTCTCGCATCGTCGAATGTCGAGAGAATTGCCTCCACGGCCGCCGCGATGAACCCCCCGCTTGCGCCATCGGTCGGCTGGTGTGTGCTGGACGCGATACGTTCGCTGGCAGCGCTGAACGAACTTTCGAGTACCTCTTCCGCGAGGCCGTCGAGATTGTCGTATTGCTCGTAAAAGTGACGCTTCGACACTCCCGCCCGTTCGCACACCACGCTTACCGTCAGGGTGCCGATCCCGAGTTCCTGGACGAGGTTCAGCAGTGCTTTCGTGAGTCGGCCCGACCGTGCCGATCGTCGTTTGGATGCACTTTCGCCTCGATAGGGACGTTCTGCAACTTTCCTGGGTGGGTTTACGCGCTCCATGCTGCCACCTCGTTGTTCGGTGACCACTCTTGAATGCAGATTGCTGTCGACCTGCAACTAAAACAAGTCAGTTTCGGTTTCGGACGTCACAACGACACAGCTGATCACCCGGGACGGCCAGGTGCCGCTGCGGTGGTTCCGGGAGGTGTACCCGAATCTGAACCGTGAGCAGGGGTTCAGGCTCGGCGTCGAGTTCGCGCGATATGTACAGCCCACCTCCTTCGGCCCGCTCAGTCTTCCGCTGATCAGTGCCGGGTCGGTTGCCGAATCGTCGAGTTGCTGGAATATCTTCCTCTGATCTCGACCGCGCTCGCTGTGCACATCCACCACACCGCGCATGGGTTGACCATCGGGCTCGCGGGCCGCACCGGCGATGCAGGCTTGAACAGCATTGCAGTCGCCTACGGCGGTGCCAGTTTGCTCCGCCTCATCGACCTGCTCGCGAGCTCGGCTCAGAATGTCGAATTGCACCTCGATGTCCCGGTGTCCGCGGCTGCAGATTTCCTCGGCGACATGACTCGACGGTTCGTCTTCGATGCACCGTCACCTTTCGTTTTCGTGCCGGCGGCCATCCTCGACGAGGCCTGCAGATTCTCGGACTCGGTGTCCTACCGACTCGGCATCGCGGAATTGAACAAAGCCGTGGATGGGCGCCGCACGAAGTCGTACACGGACACCGTGCGTGCGCTCTTCGCCGCCGATCCGAGATGTACCGACAGCGCGTATTGCGCGCGCCAGCAGGCCATTTCGACCAGCACCCTCAAGCGACATCTCGGTTCCGAGGGAACCACGTTCCGTGAACTGCGCCAGGCTTTCCTGCAAGAACGCGCCACCGTGCGTCTACTCGACAGTTCGGTGACGGTGGCGGAGGTTGCCGCCGAACTCGGCTACAGTGACGTGGCCAGCTTTTTACACGCGTTCCCTCGATGGACCGGGCGATCGCCGAGGGCGTTTCGCAATCACTCCGTATCGCCGGGGTGACGGTCGCGGTCGAGTGCGGCTGACTGTTGTGCACCGACGGCGCTCGACACGCGAGCTCCACGAGCGTCTCCACCACGGCCGTATCCGGCTGATCGTTCATCGTCTCTCCTCGACCTCCCACCGCGTTGCGGCGGCTCCTCACCACTGTCGCCCCGGGCTCCCAGTGCTGGACAGGGCCATTCGTCACTGGATGGAAGGCCTTGAGGTAGACGCGTTGCGTGCATGCCGATCGAGGGCGGGAACCACAGGTTTAGTGTTGAGGGTGAATGCGACTCAGGAGCGGAACCTGAGGACGCGACCGAGGATCCACGTCCGCAGACCGCTCAGGAGGGTCCGTTGCTGACCAAGGATGCTCAATCCTCGACCCCGCTTCTACCGACGTTGCGCGCCTTTCTGAGCGTGGATGGCCGCAAGACCGAGTCTGCTGAGATTCTCTACGTGCAACGCCGAACGCTGTACAACAGGCTCGCTCGAATCTCCAACATCCTTGGGAAGTCGTTGGACGAACCGGAAACTCGGCAGCGCTTGCTGTTGGCAGTCAAAGGCTTGGAACTGCTGGAGGGCTCGGCTATCAGCTTGTCCAGACTTTCCCAAGGTGGTGCTGGTTCGTCCGCTGGTGCGGTGCCCCTGAGGTAGTTGGCCGGTTGTGTTCGGTTGAGTTACTCGTGCGCGCCGCACCGTAGTTGATGGCTGATTCCGACCGTGCCCAGCCCGAGAAGTGGGTGCGATCGACGACGACAAGATCGGGATTTCCAAGCGCGCGAGGATCGTGTGTTGGCCGCCGATGGCGTGGCGCATACAGAGCTCGCACCCTCGATCGCGAGAGTGGGATCTCGGTGGCATTGTTCGCCCAACGGGCGAAGTACGTTGTTAAGCAATGGAGTTTCAGATTGCTTGCCGACTACCCGAAGATCGGGCACGCCCTTGTTGCTCGCTTGTGGTCCCAACTTGGCGTTCAGTCATGGTTTACGCCACGCAAGGCGGGTGGCGGGGGCGTCGTTACCGCAGCAGATGCTGGCGAAGTGTGCCGTGGTGTCGTCGATGAGGATGGTGATGTGCGCGGAAAGGCCCTAGGCATCACCGCTCTCGTTTTCCTCGACCGCGTTGGTTCTCGTGGACGAGAGAGAAGGTGCATATTGGGTCAGAGAATCAGACCTGCTCGCCGGGCAGTGTGCGCCGCTTCGTATCTCGTCGAAGCGTCGAGCTTGGCCATGATCGACTTCATGTAGCTCTTTACTGTGGACACGGTGAGTCCGAGCGCCTCGGCGATCGCGATGTTGGATCGCCCCAACGCCACGAGCAAGAGCACGTCACGTTTGCGCGAGGTCACGTGTGGAGCGGCGGACGTCGCCGCGGCCGGTTCGAGGAATACCCGAAGGGAGTCGAGTACGGACGAGACGTTCGATGCGTCCATTCCTGCTGCGGCAGAACGGAGTCGGGTGTAGAACTGTCGAATATCCTCGCGAAGACGGTCCATGTCTCGGCGGGTGGCGACGATCGAGTGCGCGGCGACGGTCCTCGATCGTTCGACATCGAAGTGCGCTGATGCAAAGTCGTCGCGCTTTCCTGCTGACTCCGTGGCGATGTGGTTTCGCTCGGATGAGTCTCGTTGTCACGAGTCCGCGCACTGCATCATTGCGTCAGGACGCTCTCCGTCCACCCGATACCATGGCTGTCCGGCACCGATCGGGACGGTCCGGTGCCGGAGAGTCGACGGCAGTTCGGTGTCACGAGAGTGTCACAAGTCGGTACGATCGAACATGGACTCGTCCGGACAATGATGTACGAAAACCGTTGCAAATAAACAAATATCGAGTCCATTGAAGTTCATGCGAATCCACTTCCAGGGACTTAAAATCCGCACAGTGTCGGTTCGAGTCCGACTGGGGGCACCAGAGTCCATATGGATCCGGAGGTTTCGTGCAAGTAGCGAGTTTCGGTGGGTGACAACGCCCTCTGCTGACGTCACTGGATGTGAATGGATAAGTGGCGCAGCGGACTTCAGATCCGCGCAGGATGTACGTTCTCCATCGTCGCCTCTTCGTATTCGTGCAGCGTGGGCCCAGTTTCCTGCAGACCGATTTCTTCGCATGCGGCTCGGTATCGCGACGCTGTCACAACTGGACCTGGCTGACCTGTTCAACCTGCTCGAGACCCGCGGTGAGCGGCGTCCGAAGCCGACGCGCTGCACACCGATGCGATTGCGGTAGCTCGTGATTGAGCGCAGGGACGGCTGAGCCATCGAGCGGATCACGGCCGCTCGATGGCTCAGCAGGGTCAGATGGTGCAGCGCGCACCTTCATCCGGCAGTTCGAGGTCGATCAGGTAGTCGGCGACCGCTCCGTCGACACAGGCGTTGGCGGAGATGATCGTCCCGTGTTGG
>NZ_NOZF01000119.1:0-8488 GCF_002258565.1 Rhodococcus sp. 05-2254-6 | reverse complement strand
GCTCGGCCGACATAAATTCGCGCATCCCGATGGCCCCCGAAACCAAACCGAAGTACCGAGATGTAAGTTCGGGCGAATTGGCAATGGCATGCAGCATGCGCAACCGGGACTTCGTCGGTTGAAGCTTCGCCAGGGCGAGAGTACTCATGTACGGCTCCTCTAGAACAGCTCCTGTCGACAGTGCAAAGTGCACCATCGCCTCATCTACTGCGACCGAGTTCCCGACATCCACCCCGGAAATAGAATCGGTGAGCAGGTCGGCTTGAATCAGCGCATTGGTGATGCCGCGGGCGCTGATCGAGTCAAGGTGGTGAGCCGCATCCCCCGTCAATGCCCAGCCCGGACCGTGCGATTTACGGAAATAGTTGCGTTGGTCCCCCGTACCCCACCACCGATCCACTCGGTCGAGTGCCATAATTTGTTCGTATAAATCCGGCGCTGTCGATTCGATCGCGGACAAGTACGCCCTCTGCGGGTCCCGCCGAACGACCGAGAATTCGCTCTGCGGCAGGTAAGCTGCCACAATTGTCAGGTCGTCATGTGTTGGAATACGGGCTATCCAGCGGCCGACTCGCTCATGGAATCCGAATCCTGTTCGCAAGCCTTGCCAGAAGGTGTAGTACACGCAGCTTGCTATGGGTGCCGATCGGAGGATCGGTGCCTGAACAAGTTCCGCGACCTTTGATCGCATACCGTCGGCCCCAATAACCAATCGAGCAGACACCGATGTGGTCGAATTTCCACTCCGGAGGCGAACTCCGGCGACGCGTTCGTCGTGCCAAATCAATTCTAGGACCGACGTCCGATCCGAGAACTCCGCGCCCGCTGACACGGCAGCTCGAATGAGTAGATCGTCGAGTATGTACCGCCGTGGTGCGTAAGCGGCATTAACACCGTCCTTCGCCGGGGTAGCAGCGATCAGACTCAGTCCATCCACATCGTGACTAATAGTGCCCAAAGGCGGACAACCGGAGGCCACAACATCATCGAGCATCCCCCACTGTGCGAGTCTCACGACCCCAGGGTGCTGGATATACAACGTGGACATGGTGTCCGCCGGAAAGGAGGCCCTATCGACCAGCAGAACACTTCGCCCCTGTCTGGCTAACAGCAGTGCCACCGAAGCGCCGGCACATCGCGCCCCAACAACAACAACGTCGTAATCCATTACCAACCTTCTGGCTTTCTCTGGCGATGACACCGACTTGGTCACGTTCGCCGGTCGGCTCTTTTGCCGGATTTTGGTCCGGAAGCAATCCCCCGGAATCCCAACTTCATTCCGAAGGTTGAACGATTGACCTGCTCGACGAGTCGGAATGGCGGCGGACAAGGTGCGTGAGAGCAGTAGCACAATTTATAAACTCCGCTTGCATCCGTAAACCGATGAACAGACCAGGCCGAAATGGCTGAGCCGGTGCGAAATTGAAGGTTTACAAATGGCGGGCACGGAATGCTCTTTTGGCGCAAAAGGCTCCCGGGCCGTGGGTTCCGTCGGTGCGTCCGACATGTCCCCATCAGAAGTTGTTGTAGTCACCATGGCTGTACTCCCGCATGAACGAAGCTAGTTCTTTGCCTCGCCCGGCGTGGTTCGCGCTGAAGTGGTCCGCCACCCGTCGCCTGGTCTCGAGGTTCTGCTCCTGGCTGAGCTTGAACATGCCATCCGCCGATTCCACCTCAAAACTGAATGCACCCACAGCCGGACCGATCCTTCGGTAGTGGTCCAGCGAACTGTCCATCTCCCACCCGCTGCCGAATTTCTGCTCGTACGTACTGACTGTCAATTGAACGACCTTGAGCGTCTCCTCGAAATCGGCAACAGGTTGCAGCTTTCCTCGGAGATGTACCGAGACGTAGTTCCAGGTCGGTGCTACAGAATCGCGTTGGTAGACACTTGGGGTGACATACCCATGAGGCCCGGTGAAAATAAGTTGGGCATCCGCACCGTCGACGAGCGAGTCCCAGTGGGGATTGGCCCGGTTCATGTGCCCAAACAGTGTCGATCCTTCTAAGTCCTCGCTCTCTGAAGGGGCGCAGGGAGCACAGATGACTGGCAAATGGGTGGCGTACGGGGCCTTGGGGCCGTTTGAGATCAGAGCCGCAAAAGGGTACTGCGCAACCACGCGGCGCAGCCATGTCCGATCACTTGCCTTGTAGATCCGGGGGACGTACATGGTCATCTCCTGAGAATGGATTGGGCGATTTCACCGGATCTGACTGCAGTGTTGGACAGGAGACCAGCAGAAAGTCCATGGCTGTGTTCGGTACTGGCACCGTGCACATAGATACCGGCGCGCACCGCATCCGACGTCGTCACTCGGTAGTCGCGTCCCACGCTGAGCCGTCCCTGCTCGTCGTGCTTACATTCGCGCATCAGGCCCTGGAGTAGCGGTGCCGGGTCACTTGGCCGGTAGCCGGTGGCGTAGACGATCACGTCTGCTTCGATGGTATGGGTCAGACCGGTGGCCGAGGATGTGACCTCGACCCGTACGCCGTCTGTGTCCTCGTCGACGGATGTGACGCGCGAGGTGTTGATCATCCGTAACCGCTGTTTGCCCAGGACCTTCTCCTGGTAGCTCTTGAGATACAGCGACTGTGAAATATCGAGATCGACCACTGAGTAATTGGTGTTGGCGTGGTATTCGAGGAGCCTCTGCTTCTCGTCGGTCGGAGCGGAGAAGAACCGGTCAACTCCCTCCGGATCGAAAATTCCATTCGCATACGGGCTGTCATCGGCGACGCTGTAGCCGTAGCGGGACAGGACGGTGTGCACATTGGCGCGAGGGAAAGTCCGATGAAGGTAGTCAGCAACTTCGGCGGCACTTTGGCCAGAGCCCACGACGACAAAATTTTGAGGGACGTATGTAACTGCGGCTGCTCTGCCCAGCAGTTGGGAGCTGTGCCAGATCCGCTCAGATCTGTTGACACCATCGGGAAGTCGAGGCGTCAAACCCATTCCGATCACGATGTTCCGCGCCCGCTGAACAACGTCATCTGGGCCGACTACATCGACGTACTCCACCACGCCATTCTCGACTACTGGTCGGATGTCTTTGATCTCGGACCCGTACGAGACGTTTGACTGAAATTGGCTAGCTGCCCACTCCAGGTAGTCATGAAACTCCACCCGCAGTGGGTAGAGAGTTTTGCTGTTGATGAACTCAGCAATTCTCTCTTTCTCTCGGAGGTAGGACACAAACGTATACCGACTCATCGGATTGCGCATGGTGGCAAGGTCTTTGAGAAAAGAGACCTGCATGGTCGCATCCTCCATGAGCATCCCACGGTGCCAGCCGAAACGAGGCTGGAGCTCGTAGAACTTCATGCTGAACTTTGCCGGCACCGGTCCGGGCTGGATGGACTCTTGAAGAGCTATCGCGAGAGCGAGGTTGGAGGGTCCAAAACCGACCCCAACAACGTCCGCGACGGACGAGCCTGACTGTGCTCCCATCGAGCTACGACCTAATTTCGTTGTGGTAGGCATCGGCTGGGATGCCCTCAACCGAATTGGTCGTTCCCGGCCGCATAGTTGGTCCGACATTAGTTGTCTGGCTGCGGTTTTCGGCCTGAGCAATGGCGAGTGACTTGGGGCGCAAATCGGTCCAGTGGGTGTCGACGTACTCCAGACAAGCAGTCCGCTTGGCCTCGCCGAACACTCTTGACCAACCGGCCGGGACGTCGATAAAGACCGGCCAGAGAGAGTGCTGCCCCTCCTCGTTGGTGAGAACGAAATAGCTGCCGTCTTCATCGTCGAACGGATTGCTCATGGTCCTCGCTTACTCGGAGAGTTGCAGTACGCCTGCTGTGCATTTCGGTACCAGTCGAGTCTGCCTAGCAGCGAATACGTTGGTCCCCTTTGTGGCACGAAGGGAGTAGGTAATACCTCAGAAAACTACAACTTTGGATGTAGTTTTAGCGAAGACAAGTCCGGGCAGAAACCTTCGTGCACTGCGACAGCTAGGCTCCGGCTGTGTCAGATGGGTGGTCGTATCGGTGTGAGTCGGTCAAGCACGGCACACAGGTAGGTCGTCCTGGGGGCGCGTCGAGTCCCGCAAGAAATGCATGGTTGTGCTTCGTGGAGGCCAGACCGCAGGTCCAAGGTGTCTATCTGCTTCGATTCGCGGTTGGAATTGCCGGCGTATCAGCGACTGCAGGGCCTGTCGGTGTCGGACAATTAGCGGCCGGCGCGTTGACCTGGTGGGCCGTCGTGATATCGACGTACTTGTTCAATGGTGTGACTGACGTCCTTGAGGATGTGGCAAACGCGTCGCAGCGACCGATTGCGCGGGGGGAACTGGCAGTCCGTACAGCCCGGTGGGTCAGCGTGGCTACGGCGATCACAGCCCTGCTGATGGCTGCAGTTGCGGGGCGCGAGATGTGGTGCTGGACCTTCGCCTTCCTGACGCTTGGGTGGGTGTACTCGGCACCGCCACTGGCTGCCAAGCGTTGGAGTTTGTCTTCTTCTGTAGTGATATTCGGCCTCGGCTGGGCAAGTTATGCTGCCGGAGCGGCCGCCGGCGGCGGAGGATTTGGGCGTACGGAACAAGTCTTCTGCGCATCGATGGCAACATGGATGGCGTTGGTGGGAGCGGTCGTGAAGGACCTATCCGATGCCCACGGGGACGCCATTGGTGGGAGGCGCACTCTGGCAGCGCAACGTGGACTCAGCTCTGCACGGCGGCTGGCCATATTCGGAACGACTGTCGTTGGAGTATGCGCACCGATCGCCTCACTGCTATGGGCACCGCTCGCACTGTTCGGAACATTGCCGTTGACTGCTGGAGCTCTCTGGGTGATGGCGCTATGCGCGCGGGCGAACGACTATGACCTGAAGGCACGGCGCTGCGGGTACCGCGCTTTCATGGCCACCCAGTACGCAGCAAACCTCGCGATGCTCGGCACCCTCCTGGTGCGCGCGGTATGAAATTGCGGGCCGCTAGATGCGGCTGCCGAATAGCCTGTGCAACGCGTCCATACGGGACGACGCCCCAAGTTTCAGATAGGCGTTGGACAGATGCCGCTTGACTGTGAGCTCTGAAATATTCAGAGTGCGAGCGATCTGCCGGTTGGTCATCGCGAACGCCACAGCCTCCAACACTTCAAGCTCCCGGTTGGTCAAAGATGCGTCTGACGCGGCCTCAAGCACTCGAAGTTGCCTGTCCCTCAAATGGCCTCGGGTCTCCTCGTAGCTGAGCATGCCCGTGTGAAGGCGGCCACCGGCAGCAAGGCGAAAAGCGGCGTTGATGCGTCTCCAGACCCCAGGTCGGTGTGTCAAGGGTGCCTCTTTGGCGGCCAGCTCTATTGCAGGCTCAAGGGATGACCACAGAATCTCCACAGCTCGCACGGACTCCGAAGCCGGTATTGCCTGTAGGGCTCGATGCGAGCCGAGCAACCGGGTGTACTCGTCTGGAATCGCCGACCGAGTAGTCGAAGACGTGGGAAGGCCTAATGCATCTACGCACTCGTTGAGGATTGCCAGTGCTTGGCGGCGGCACTGTGACCACACCCCCGGATTGATCCCGAGGGGACTATTCTCGCGTAGCAAAGTGGTTCTGTACGCCGTCACTACCTCTGGAATCGCGGCCCGTAGCGACGCCGCAGCCATTGCGTAAGGCATATGTTCCCCGAACTCCTGTTCCCTAGCCCAGGATACAAGACCATATGGTCCGTTGCCGTGCAATAGCGAGCCATGGATGCGTTGAGGGTTCGACCTACTGTTTCGTGTAGATGAATGTCAGGCTTCGTGAAGGTCTTGACGTCACCGGGTGGGTAGGCGGAGCAGAGCGGTCACTGCTTCCGGAGCAGAATCTATCGTGTTGGCCAATCGTTGCTGTACTGCTCAGAGACCGTCTCGTGGTCACGATAGAGCTGTTTACGTTTGCGCTTCGAGAGGCGGTCGCCGAAAACGATACCGTTGATGTGATCGGTTTCGTGTTGGAAACAACGCCCGAGCGTGCCGCCTGCGTTGAGTTCGATCTGGTTACCGTACTGGTCCTGTCCTCGACAGATAGAGAACTCTGGCCGTGCGAGGTCGGTGTATGCGCCGGGGAGGGACAAGCATCCTTCACCGAAATCGATGAGGTGTCGATCGTTTCCTTCGGCGAGTTCGACTACCGGATTGCAGACGACACCAGTTCGCCGTGTCCCGGTCTCGTCACTGCAATCGTAGATGAACACCGCAAGGTCGATGCCTACCTGCTGAGCGGCGAGGCCGGCACCGTCCGCAGCAGTATTGGTCGCGAACATATCGGCAAGCAGACTTTGCAGATCAGGACCGAAGTCGGTCACCGGTCGAGCCGATGTGTGCAGGACAGGGTCGCCCCATCGGACGATTGGTCGAGCATTGCCGAGGCGCAGAAGTTCAGAGACAGGCATGACTCGTATGCTCCACCCTGGCTACGTTAGAAGCAACCGATGAGGTTTGTTTTGGGCGCGTATCACGTTTTGTGGCCGTCATCATGGTGCGGAGTGGCTCGACGAGAGCATCCGATCGCGCAGGGCCCATGACAAGTGACCGTCTCTATTCCGATTCTTCGCCGGTGTCGATGGCTCCGTCGATGGGTCCGGTCTGGGGGTCTTCGGCTTGGACGGCGCGAAAGTCGGCGCGCGGCATGATGTCTGGATGAAATTGCCATGGTGCGCGGCGTTCTCGTCGGTGTGGTGGCGGTGAGGCCTTTTCGGTGGGCATGTCTGTTTGTTCCTTTCGCTGATGGTCAGTCCGTGTCGATGTCTTCGAGTTGCACGACGAGCCTTTCCCTGACCCTCTGACCTGGTCGCTCGTAGGGGACGAAGTGCGAGTTGACGACTCGGTAGCGGGTGCCCCGTGGGAGGAGGTGGCTCGTGTCGTCGCCCTTGTCCGATGCTCCGAGGTACAGCCCTCGTGTTGTTTGGATCTCGAATACGGCGTCCGTCGGATGGCTGTGTGCGTCGAGTTCGTGGATCGAGTGGCGGGCGCCGGTGAAGCGGTCGAAAGCTATGACCGAGCCGGGTGAGAGGGTCTCGGGTAGCTCGGATGGATGGATGACGGCGTGGGGCAAGCTCACAACGGTGTAGACCAGGTGTCCACGTCCGGACTCACGCTCGTATCGCTGGATTGCGCGGTCGACTCTCTGGATGTGGCGGCGCTGGTCGTCGTCGAGCCGAACTGCATCACCGTTGACATCGGACAATGCGTCGTTGGTGCGTTTCCAATTTTCTGGATCTCCGATCAGTGTGCTCATCGCACGGTGCTGGGCTCGGGGAACGCTCTGCTCGACAGTCCTTTTGGTGGCTGATCGCGCATTGCGCTGGCGGGCGCTGAGGCTTCGACGGAGTTCGATCGCGGCCGGCAGCGAACGTCTTTTTCGTTCGTTCGTGATCGGCGCGGCGGTGTTGCGGGGGAAGGCGCGTTCGAGGTCGCGGCGCGCGCGTGTCAGACCGGGCAGTCCTTCGATGTCGGTATCGAGGCCGCGGGCATGCTCGCGATTCGCGGCTCGGTCGGCGAAGGATGCGTGCGGGAGCACCACCCCTTGCTTCTTCTCCAGCTCTCCGCTGGATCCTCGATCGGGGTCGAACGCGCCCCCGTCTGGGGTGACGCGGTTACGACTACGGCGCGCGGAGGACATCGGACCTCACCCGGAGGGGGTCTTGCGGTCCCGGATACAGAGTCGGTACTGCGGCCCCGCGGGGGGCGGCGGTACCGACTCGACCTGCAGCGCCGCCGAAGTATTCGACAGCGCTGCAGCAAGTGCACGCTCGGCGGACGCCTCCACCGAGCAGTGCGACAGCTTGGGTCATCGTCCCGGCCGGCCGGGCAGGTCGGTTCCGGTTCCTATCGTCCATGCGACATCGACGACGTCGGACAGGGTCCGGCTCAGGTGGCCACAACTCGTGCATACGCCGGGCAGCTTCTGTGAAATCAGATCGAAGAAGTGCTCGTCGCACGCGAGGTGGGCCATGAGCTGTCCGCCGGCGCAGCAATCTTTCATGGCCACCGCCCACCATGCGCCCCGCGGTCCCGCTCCCCCGTCCCGGGGTTCCAGCGCGCAGACGTCGCAGGCCAGCTCGATATGGGTGATCGCGTCGGTTCGGTCGGTGCTCATCGCACAGCCCCCTCTGGTTGTCGACGGGATGTCATGTCAGCTCGCCATGGCGTCGTGCTCGCCGTGCTCGTTGTGGTGATCACTCCGGTGTTCCTCCGACGCCGGTGCGGCATGGTTCTGCTGCCCACTGTCGTGCCCGTGGGGTTCGCCGCCGGTGGCGGCGGTTTCTGCCGGCGGGGTCTGCGTGGGTTCTTTCTTGCTGGTGGCCGGTTTTGCGACTCCCTTCAGTGATGGCCGGACGTAGCCGCCCTTCTTCAGTTGGGCGGTGGTGAAGCCTGCAGCTTTGGCGGCGTCGTAGGCCACGATGAATTCGGCGGTCGAGTCGACATGTTCGGCCTGCGCTTTGGCGACTGCTTCGGCCTTCTGCCGGCTGTTCTCGGCTGCTTCGACAAGGTTGCGCATTGCGGTGA
>NZ_NOZF01000069.1:0-8597 GCF_002258565.1 Rhodococcus sp. 05-2254-6 | reverse complement strand
TCTCGGCCGGCGGTGCCCCGAAACTTGTCCTCGATGCATTGTCGTTGCGCGAGAACGTCCCTCGGCCCGTCGATCCGGTCGGTATCAGGGCGTTGTGGGAGACCGCAGGTGTGTCGGTCGACGCGGTGTCCAGCCGGGTGCTGGTGCTCGGCTACCGCGTCGACGAGACCCATACCGTGGCAGGGTGGCTGAACGAGGCTGCCGACGAGGGCATCCCCTTCTCCGTCACCGTGGACATGCTCATGCGCGGGACGCTCACCAACAGTTCGGCCACGGTGTTCGTCTGCGAGAACGTGGCGGTTCTCGCCGCGGCAGCCCGCACTCTCGGGTCGAACTGCGCGAGCCTGATCTGCACGGACGGTCAGCCCTCCGCCGCGGTACACCGGCTGCTGGCCTCCCGCGCACCAGGCACCACGATTCGCTGGCGTGCCGACTTCGACTGGGCCGGAGTGCACATGGTGAAACGAGCACTCTCCCGGTACGACGCGGTGCCGTGGCGCATGGACGTCGACTCCTATCGACATGCTCTCGACGCACGAAATTCCGAACCGCTGAAGGGCCATCCGACGGACAGTCCGTGGGACCCGGAACTGGCCGGTGCCCTTCGTGACTCGGGCCGGGCGGTCATGGAAGACCGGCTTGTCCCGGATCTGCTGACGGACCTGCGCCTGGGATCTGGGGACTAACGCAGCGGAACCCCGAGCAAAGCGTCGACCGCGTCGGCGAAGGCGCCAGGTGCGTTCGCGTCCGAGCCACCGCGCTCGACCGCGAAACTCGCCCACGCGTCGAGCGCATCGAGAGCCTTGGGGGTGTCCAGATCGTCGGCCAGATGCTGCCGCAACCGATTGATCACATCGTCGGCCGACGCTGCGCTCTCGAGCGCGGCGGCCCGACGCCACAGTGCGAGCCGGGTGTGAGCCCGTTCGAGAACCTCGTCGGACCACGGCCGATCCTGCCGGTAGTGCCCGGCCAGCAGACCGAGTCGTACGGCTGCGGGGTCGATGTTCTCGGCCCGGAGCGTGGAGACGAACACCAGATTGCCGCGGCTCTTGGACATCTTCTCGCCGTCGAGCCCGATCATTCCGGTGTGCACGTAGTGCCGCGCGAAACGCGGATCACCGGTCGCCGCCTCCGCGTGGGCGGCCGAGAATTCGTGGTGCGGGAAGATGAGATCGCTTCCGCCGCCCTGGATGTCGAAGCCGGTACCGATGCGGTTGAGCGCGATCGCCGCGCATTCGATGTGCCACCCGGGCCTGCCGGGACCCCACGGCGACGGCCACGACGGCTCGCCCGGCCGAACCGCGCGCCAGAGCAACGCATCGAGCGGATCCCGCTTACCGACCCGATCGGGGTCACCTCCGCGTTCGGCGAAGAACGTGTCCATCGTGGCGCGATCGTAGCCGGACTCGTAACCGAACTGCTCCGTGGCATCGGCACGGAAGTACACATCCGGGTACTCGGCATCGTCGACGACGTACGCGGCTCCGGACGCGACGAGCTTCTCCACGAGTTCGACGACCTCGTCGACGGACTCGACGGCGCCGATGTAGTCGCGCGGAGGGAGAACACGAAGCGCTTCCATGTCGGCACGGAAGAGTTCGATCTCACGCGCGCCCAGGTCCCGCCAGTCCTCACCGTCGCGGTCGGCGCGCTCGAACAGTGGGTCGTCGACATCGGTGACGTTCTGGACGTAATGCACGTCCATGCCCGCGTCTCGCCACAGTCGGTTGATCAGGTCGAACGTCAGATATGTCGCTGCGTGTCCGAGGTGGGTGGCGTCGTACGGGGTTATTCCACAGACGTACATCCGAGCCGTCGGACCGGGGATGACGGGTCGAACCTGTCGGTCTGCGGTATCGAACAATCGAAGCGCTGGACCCTGTCCTGGAATTGTCGGGATCTCCGGGCTCGACCAAGAATGCATGCAACCGAGCCTATCCGAGCCCGATCAGAAGGCGGGCCAGGGTATGGGTCTGCTCGAGCGCGGCTCCGGCATGACCGGCCGCGCGATCAGCTCCTGCGCCCGGTGGAGAACCGCGACCGTTTCGGTGAGGGTGATCTTGTCGACCAGGCGTGGAGCGACGACCGCGTCGAACGTCTCGACGAACCGCACGACGTCGGACATCAACGCGTCGTCCACCGCCTGGCCTGCCCACCCCCACAGCACCGTGCGCAGCTTGTTCTCGGCGTGCAGGCAGATGCCGTGATCGACTCCGTACACGTAGCCGTCCAGACCTTCGAGCGCGTGCCCGCCCTTGCGATCGGCGTTGTTGAGGATCACGTCGAGCACCGCCATCCGCTGCAGCCGCGGATCGTCGGCGTGGATCAGCGCGATCTCCTCGCCCTCGCCGTCGTACGCCTGCAGTACCGGAATCCAGCCCGCCGGTACGAGATCGGGACGGCAGATATCGACGAGGTCGACGCGTCCCTCGGCGTGGTCGTCGGGCGTGTCGATCCACTTCTGCACCATGCCGGGACCGAACGGCCCGTCGCGCAGAACCGTCGGCGGAATGACTCCCCAACCGAGGGCCTCGGAGATTTCGTAGGACGCCACTTCGCGGCCCGCGAGAGTGCCGTCCGGAAAATCCCACAGCGGAACCTCCCCACGAACGGGTTTGTACACGCACCGCACGGCCGAGTCGCCCTCGCCCGCCTCGCACACCAGCGTGGCGTTGCTGGCCGACACCACTCGACCGACGATCGTCAGGTCGCCGGTCTCCATGGTTTCGCGGCCCTCGAACGGCGGCAGTTCGACGGTCAAGACTCGTCGACCTCGGTCACCGGTCCGAACGTCGCACCGCGGCGGTAGCCGTTGGTTCTGATGCAGACGTGTCCCTCGGGGGCCAAAGGCTGTCCGCACAGCGGGCACGGCGCACGGCCGGCCGCGATGACGCGCTCGGACCGCACCGCGAACTCGCGTGCCTGCACCGGAGTGAGGAACACCCGGACGGCATCCGGGCCCTCGTCGGTGTCGTCGAGAACGACCGATTCGTCCACCTCGACTTCGCTGACGGCGAGAAGTTCCACCACGACGGCGTTGGCGTCGGCATCCCAGCCGAGTCCCATCGTTCCGACGCGGAACTCGGTGTCGATCGGGGTCAGCAACGGACTGGTGTCGACCGAATCGGCCTCCTCGGCCGGAACGTCCGCTCCGAACCGGCGGTGCACTTCCTCGAGTAGCAGCCCCATCCTGTCTGCGAGTACCTGGACCTGCTGCTTCTCCAGCGCGACCGACACCACGCGGGCGTCGTGCACCGCCTGGAGGAAGAACGTTCGGTCGCCCGGTTCCCCAACGGTCCCGGCAACGAAACGATCAGGGGTGCGAAAAACGTGTATGGCGCGCGGCATTGCACCTCCTAACGACTCGAACAGCTCCGCGAAGTGATTCTCGGAACTTTCATTATCGGCCACGGATCGACCGTGGACGGTATTGCTTGCCCTCCAGCCTGCCACCGATAGGGGTGTCAGCGCCGAAAGGGCGCTCTAGCTGCCTGCCCCACCACCGACGACCGCGTCGGAAGGGTCCGCATCGACCGATTCCGGCGTGGCGGGCTCCTCGGCTTTCGGCACGAACGCACTCAGATCGGACCCGGTGTCGTTGGTCCGCAGTACGAACGGCCGCGTCGAGGTGTAGCGGACGACGCTGATCGAGGCCGGGTCGGCGACTATCCGCTGAAAGGAATCGAGGTGGGCCCCCATGGCGTCCGAGAGCACCGACTTGATGACGTCACCGTGCGAGCACGCCACCCACAACACGTCGCGGCCGTGCTGCGCGGCCAACCGGGCGTCATGTTCACGCACGGCCTGCACCGCGCGTTGCTGCACCGTCGCCAAGCCCTCGCCCTCCGGGAACACCGCAGCCGACGGGTGCTGCTGCACCACCTTCCACAGCGGTTCCGCCAGCAACTCCTTGATCGTCCGGCCGGTCCACTGTCCGTAGTCGACCTCGACCAACCGGTCCTCGACCACCGGCGAGAGCCCGAGCTTGGCCGCCAACGGCTCCACTGTCTGCTCGCACCGCAGCAACGGCGAGCGCACGATCTCGGACACGGGAAGCTCGCCGAGACGATCCGCCACCGCCTGCGCCTGCTCACGCCCCCGATCATCGAGCTCGACTCCCGCGCTCCGACCCGCGAGCGTGCCTGCGGTGTTCGACGTCGAGCGTCCGTGCCGAAGCAAGATGACTGTCATTGCATCGAGCCTAGCCAGTCTTGACCTCTGGGTCGTTCCGCAGGCTCCACTCCCGCACCACCAGGTCGTTCCGCAGGCTCCGCTCCCGGCCTCAGGTGGCCGACACGACCCCGCCGGCCAGCAGCCCGAGCACGACGACACCCAGCACGATGCGGTATCCGACGAACCAGTACAGCGAGTGGTTCGCGACGAACTTCAACAACCAGGCGATCGAGGCGTAGCCGAGACCGAAGGCGACGATCGTGGCGACCAGCAGCTGCGGGCCGGACGCGGCCAGCCCCGTGCCGACCGGCTCGAAGGCGTCGGGCAGCGAGAAGAGACCGGAGGCGGTGACCGCCGGGATGGCGAGCAGGAACGAGAAGCGCACAGCCGCTTCTCGTTCGAGTCCGAGAAACAGGCCTGCGCTGGTCGTCGCCCCGGAACGGGACACTCCGGGGATCAACGCGAGGCACTGCGCCAGACCCATGACGATGCCGTCGCGGGTGGTCAGCTTCTCGATGGGACGTTCCTTGCGGCCGACCTTCTCCGCGATCGCGATGACGACGGCGAACGCGATCAACATGAACGCGATGAGGTACAGGTTCCTGGCACCGGTTCGGATCTGATCCTTGAACAGCAGGCCGAGAACGCCGATGGGGATGGTGGCGATGATCACGTACCACCCCATTCGGTAGTCGAGCCCGCGTTCGTTCTTGTGCTTCAGTCCGACGAACCAGGCCTTGACAATTCTGACGATGTCGCGCCAGAAGAACAGCAGCACAGCGGCTTCGGTGCCGAGCTGGGTCACCGCGGTGAAGGACGCGCCTGCGTCCTCGTTCCAGAACACGCTGGACACGATGCGCAGGTGCCCGGACGAGGAGATCGGCAGGAATTCGGTCAAGCCCTGCACCGCGCCGAGGATGATCGCCTGCAGCCACGTCATGTCGATCATGCGGGGCCACCCTCCGAGATCGGTGTCGATGGACTGTCCAGTGTCGATGCGCGGCCGCCGGCCTGCCCCCTGAATTCGCGATTCACGGGCACGACCGTACCCGGCGCGGCACGTACGCACCGAGCGGCGCGGCGCACTACTGTGCACTGGCGGCAGTGCAGTTCGACACCGACGATCACACGTAAAAGGACATTCGGCACATATGAAGCAGAGATCGGTCGGCACCAGCGGACTTCGAGTCTCGAGACTCGGCCTCGGCACCCTCGGATGGGGTAGCGGAACCGACGGTGACGACGCCGCAGCACAGTTGTCGGCGTTCGCCGAGGCCGGCGGCACGCTCGTCGACACGTCTCCGGCGTACGGCGACGGACGGGCGCAGCGAGTGCTCGCCGAGTTGCTCGACGACGTCGTCCCGCGACACGAATTGGTGATCAGCAGCGCAGCGGGCCTCAGCTCACGCTACGGCCGCTATCACGTGGATTGCTCGAGGCGCGGACTGCTCGGCCAACTCGACGCCACGCTGCGCGAATTGGGAACCGACTACCTGGACCTGTGGCAGGTCGCGACCTGGGACCCGATGACGCCGGTCGACGAGGTCGCCGCAACGCTGGACTACGCCGTGACCAGCGGACGGGTTCGCTACACCGGAGCCCGCGGATACCTCGGCTGGCAACTGGCGACGGCAGCGGGCGCAGCCGGTACCGGGCGCATCGTGGCCACTCAGGCGGAGTACTCGCTGCTCGCGCGCGGAATCGAGGACGAGCTGGTTCCCGCCGCGCACCACCACGGCATCGGCATCCTCGCGGCGGTACCCCTGGCAGGCGGCGTGCTGACGGGCAAGTACCGCAGCGGAGTACCCGCGGACTCCCGCGGGGCCGACGAGCTGCACGCCGAGGCCGTGCACGCGTACCTGACCGATTCTGCCGTGGGCGTCGTCGACGCGGCCGTCACCGCTGCCGACGGTCTGGCCACCTCTCCCCTGGTGGTCGCACTCGCGTGGGCACGGGACCGACCGGGAGTGAGCAGCGCGATCGTGGGAGCGCGGGACCTCGCGCAGTTGATGGGCGCACTGATGGCCGAGGAACTCGAGCTGCCGCCAGCGATCGCGTCGGCCCTGGACGACGTCAGCGCCTGATCACGCACTAACATCGGACAGGCTAACCTTCCGTGGTGACCGTCAACCGTCTCGCCGCCGTGCTCCTCGTCGCCGGAGTCCTGGTCGCCTGCTCGGCGAACACCCCCGGCACCGCATCCTCGGACTCCATCGGCCCCCGCACTGCCGTCGTCGACGATCCGAATCCGGAACCCGTCGTCGACGATCCGGCGGAGGTACTCCCCGTGACCGTGACCGGATTCGACGGCGTCCCCGTCACGGTGACGGACAACAGCCGCATCGTCGCTGCCGACCAGTACGGAACGCTCGCCGAGACCGTCTTCGCACTCGGACTCGGGGACAACCTCGTCGGGCGTGACACCTCGGCTGCATTTCCCGCGGCCGAGAACGTGCCCGACGTCACCCCGACCGGCCATTCGCTGAGCGCCGAGGGAATTCTGGCACTGTCGCCGACCGTCGTACTGACCGATACCAGCATCGGTCCACGTGCCGTGCAGGATCAGATCCGAGCCGCGGGCATTCCGCTCGTGTACTTCGATCCCACGCGCACTCTGGCCGGCGTCGCCCCTCAGATCGAGGCCGTCGCAGCTGCCTTGGGTGTGCCCGACGCCGGTGCCGCACTCGCCGAACGAACGAACACCGAGATCTCGGCAGCGGAGAACGCCGCACCCGAGTCCTCGGAACCGCCGAAGATCGCGTTTCTGTACATGCGTGGCCCGGCCATCAAGATGCTCGCCGGACCCGGCTCGGGAGCGGACGCACTGATCGAGGCTCTCGGCGCCAGGGACGCCGGTGTCGAATCGGGTCTGACCGAACAGTTCGTGCCGGTCACCAGCGAGGCGTTGATCGCCGCGGCACCCGACGTCATTCTGATGATGACCAAGGGCCTGGAATCGATCGGCGGTATCGAGGGGCTCGAGCAGATCCCCGGAATCGCGCAGACACCGGCAGGCCGAGATCGCCGGGTGGTGGACATGGACGACGGCACCATCCTCAGTTTCGGCCCGAACACCGGAAAGGTGTTGGGCGCACTGTCGAAGGCCGTGTACGACCCCGCGTCATGACCGACCGCGCACTCGCCGAAACGCGCACGGGCCGAGGGCGGGTTCTTGCAACATTCGGAGCCCTGGTCGTGGCACTGGTGTGTCTGGCCCTGATCTCGGCCGTCGTGGGGCAGGTGCCGACGACACCGCTGGAAGTGTTGGGCAGCCTCGCGCATCGGGTGGGACTCGACATCGGCCCGATGCCCGCACACCCCAGTGGCGAGGTGACGTTGTGGCAGGTCCGATTCCCGCGCCTGACTCTGGCAATCGTCGTCGGCGCGTGTCTGGGGTGCGCGGGTGCGCTGCTCCAGGGGGTGTTCGCCAATCCGTTGGCCGAGCCGGGTGTCGTCGGGGTCTCCTCGGGCGCTGCCGTCGGTGCCAGCTCGGTCATCGTGCTCGGCGGCAGCTTCGCCGGAGTCTGGAGTGTGGCGTTCGCAGCATTCGTCGGCGGGCTCGTCACCACGATCGCCGTGTATTTCCTCGCCCGCAACGCAGGACGCACCGAGGTGGTGACGCTCATCCTCACCGGCGTTGCAGTCAATGCATTCGCCGGCGGTGCCATCGCGTTCTTCACGTTCGTCGCCAGTCCCGCAGCCCGCGATCAGATCGTGTTCTGGCAACTGGGGTCACTCGCGGGCGCGACCTGGCAGTCGGTGGCCGTGGTCGGCCCGCTCGCACTGCTCGGAATCGGAGCTTCCCTGGCGATCGCGCGCCGACTCGACCTGCTTGCGCTCGGAGAGAACGTGGCACGCCATTTGGGAGTGAACGTCGAACGACTCAGACAGTTCGCCATCGTCGTCGTCGCCCTGCTCGTTGCGTCCGGCGTCGCCTTCACCGGAATCATTCTGTTCGTGGGGCTGGTGGTTCCGCACGCCGTGCGGATGGTGCTCGGTCCCGCCCATCGACTCCTCGTCCCGGCCAGCGCCCTCGCCGGCGACCACGTCGAGGTTGACGTCGGACAACACCGTCGCGTCCCCGCGCCGAGCGGAGACTCCGCGGGCGACGAGGGTATTCGAACCCGGTTCGGGGATGACCGGGATGTCGTTGCGTGCCGTGCCGATTCGCTTCGTCACGCCCAGCCGCCCTGGCGAGCACGGGTACGGCGGAGCAGCCAGAAGAAGAACGGCGCACCCGCCAGTGACGTCACCATGCCGAGCGGCAGATCGACGTTCGCGACGAGGGTGCGGGTGACGAGATCGGCAGCGAGCAGCACGACGGAGCCGGCGAGGGCGCTGGCCGGGACGAGGAGTCGATGGGCGGGACCGAGCACCATCCGCACGGCGTGCGGAACCACCAGCCCCACGAACAGAATGATTCC